>JADGAW010000016.1 GCA_015231815.1 Nitrospinota bacterium | reverse complement strand
GAAATTATATTATCGTAAACATTATGCTCCAAAAATTTTTTATACTTTCGTAAATCATTATGAATAAAACGGATTTTACCCTCCTCTGTCCCCTCCTTATTTATGTGAAGGTTTTCTATTGAAGATTGATAGAGTTCATCCTGTATTTCCACCCCGTCTATGAGAAAGTCAGGATATTTTTTTGCTATAAAAAACGCTATAATACCGGAACCAGAACAAAAGTCTGCCACTCGGTAGTTTTTGTTTTCTTTTGATACAAAACAACGAGAAAAAAAATCACAGAGAAGGAAGGGATCTAATGAATATCGGTAAGAATTTTTATTTTGCTTTATCATTTTTAATATTAAGTTTTTTCTTTACAGGCTGCACGAGTGAAAGAAATGTTTCTTTAGCACTTAATTATATTGAATACCCATCTGATTATGTGCGTAAAAATAGGGGGGATATTTTTGTAAGCCCAGTCTGGATCAATAAAAAAATTAATACTCCACCCTATAAGCTGGGTCATTGGATGTTGTTAAACAATATGCAGGATGATTTCTTTCTTGAGGGAAAACCTGAAAAACTTTTTGACCATGGACTTGAGAGAGCTTTAGCCCTTAGAGGTTTTAACGTCAGGAAAAAAGGTTATTGGGATTTTAGTACTCAAAACCTAAAAACATTTAATAAAAACATTATTTCTCTTAAAATTGAAAAGTTCGATATGCTTTCCTACTCCACGGGAATTAATGTAACAAGTGAGTTCAATATAAAGCTTACCGGCTACCTTGGTGTTCCCAGAGAAAATAAAGTTTATAGTGCTGGAATAACCTTGCAAAATAAACCGGTCGGTTTTACTATTTCAGATGAAAAAATCAAGGAAGAGTTCGATAAGATTCTAACCGAAGCTGTAAACAGAGTTGTTTCAAAATTGTTGGAGAAAATCTAAAAAAATGGATATTTTTCGTCAGGGTAACTTTAATGAGGATAAGGTTAAGTTTACGGTAACCTTTTTTATTGTATTAATTTCCATTAGTTTTATGTTGTTTTTTGTAAGGCTTTTCTACTTACAGGTAATTATTGGACAAGAGTTAAAGGAAAAATCTGAAAACAACAGACTTCGAAATGTTACCTTGGACTCATATAGAGGGAAAATAATTGATAGAAACGGAAAAGTAATTGCCAATAATAAATCAGCTTTTAACCTGATGGTAATTCTTGAAGATACTGAGGATTTAAAGAAAGAGTTTACTATTCTCTCATCTTTATTAGATGTCGATTATAACGACCTTAGAAAAAGAATTAAAGGAAAACCCCGGTATCTTCCGATTCTTCTTAAGAGAAACCTTCTGAGAAAAGAAGTCGCAAGGTTTGAAGAACATAAAATAGATATGCCGGGAGTATATATTTCTTTTGAAACGTTAAGAAATTATCCCCATCTGGATTCTTTGTCCCATTTAGTTGGTTATATTGGTGAAGTAAATCCCAAAGAACTAAACAGTAACGCTTTCAAAGATCGAACAAAGGGAGATCAGATTGGAAAATCAGGAGTAGAAAGGGTTTATGAAAAGAGCCTGTTTGGTTCTAAAGGAGAAAAAATAATTGAAGTCGATTCTGCTGGAAGAGAACTCTCAATTATGAAACTTATGCCCTCAAAATCAGGAAAAACCCTCAAGCTTTCTATTGATATGGATTTACAAAAAATAGCAGAGAATGCAATGAAGGGAAAACAAGGGGCAGTTGTAGCCATGAACCCCAAAAATGGCGAGATACTTACTTTTCTATCCATGCCGAATTACAATCCTAATAAATTTTCTGGAGGTATTTCATCCAAGGAATGGAATACTTTGCTGAATATGAAAAGTCACCCTTTGAATAACAGAGTTATCCAAGGACTTTATCCACCGGGTTCCGTGTATAAAATTGTTGTGGGTGCAGCAATTCTTGAGGAAAAAATTTTGGATCCAAATCAAAAAGTATATTGTAACGGTAAATTTACTCTTGGAAGAAGAACATATAGATGCTGGAAAAAAACAGGGCATGGTTATGTAGATTTTCAAACCGCTTTAAAGAGAAGTTGCGATGTTTACTTCTATAAAAATGGCTATAGTCTTGGAATTGATAAGATAGCAGAATATGCCAATCTTTTTGGGTTTGGAAGGAAAAGTGGCATAAACTTTCCCCATGAAGAATCTGGTTTAATACCGACCCAAAAATGGAAAAAAAGAGTAAAAAAAGAACCTTGGATTGGTGGTGAAACAATTTCAGCTTCAATTGGGCAGGGCTTCAACCTTGTAACACCACTTCAAGTTGCTGTTGCGACATCTGTTATTGCAAATGGCGGCTATCGTGTAACACCTAAAATTGTTCTCAATGAACCAACAAAAAAAGCGAGAATTAAGCTAAAAAAGGGGAATCTTAACCTTATCGTTGAAGCGATGCGTCAAGTTGTTATGGAACCGGGAGGTACAGGAGGAAGAGCAAGAGTTGAAGGAATTCAAGTTGCAGGTAAAACGGGTACTGCACAGGTTGTTGGTATGAAAGAGAATGAGGAGCAAAAAGATTTAGAAGAAATAATATATACCCATAGAGATCATGCCTGGTTTACCTCTTTTGCTCCAGTTAATGATCCTGAAATTGTAGTTTCAGTTATTGTAGAACATGGCGGACATGGTGGCTCAACAGCAGCTCCTGTAGCGCAAGAGATAATAGAAGCCTTTATTAATAAACGTAAGAAAGCTTCAGGCGAATAATAGAAAAAAGCACCTAAGCAAAAACATAAGCCTATCTTAAGCCATTATGTTAAATACTCCTTTTCTTAGCTTCGTTCCAGAGAATATCCATCTCCTCAAGTGTAGAGTCGGTCAAGGATTTATTCTTTTCCTTTAATCGTTCTTCAATGTAACGAAAACGTCTGAGAAACTTATTGTTACTATGGTTGAGAGCAGTTTCGGGGTGAGTTCCAGAAAGTAATGCTGAATTAACAGCGGCAAAGAGAATATCCCCAATTTCTTCCTCTATGTGTTCCGGGTTATTTTCTCTTACAGCTTCTTTCAGCTCATCAAGTTCTTCATGAAGTTTATCAATAACATCATCAATTTTTTCCCACTGAAAACCAACCTTACCTGCTTTCTTCTGGATTGTGTAAGCCTTTTCCAAAGCTGGTAAAGCACGGGGAAGGCTGTCATAAAAGTGTTCACTATCTTTATTTTTTTTCTTCTTTTCTTCTTTCTTTATAGCTTCCCAGTTTTTAATCACTTCTTCAGACGTCTCAAGTTTTGTATTACTAAAAATATGGGGATGCCTTCGGATAAGTTTATTTTTAATACCTGAAATTGTATTATCTAGATTAAATTTACCGGAATTTTCCGCTAAATGAGCATTAAATATTATTTGATAAAGCAAATCACCTAACTCTTCTTGTAGGTTCTCAAAATCTTCATTATCGATAGCATCTATTACTTCATAGGCTTCTTCCACTAAACATGATTTCAGGCTTTTATGGTTTTGTTTTAAGTCCCAGGGGCAACCCGTCTCTTTATTAAGGAGTCGTTGAGAAACTTCGATGAGCTCTTTAAATTCTTTTAACGTATTTTCCATGTATAGGAGAGAGGCTGAGAAAGTTAGTTCTATAGAAACTTTTCAGGAAAGTTTGCAATAAGTTCATCAAGCTTTGTAATATCAGTTCCTCCACCCTGAGCAAAGTCTGCCCGACCTCCACCGTTACCTGATATATAGCTTGATGCCGCCTTAATGAGCTTACCCGCCTGATACTGTGATGTAAGATTATCTGTTACCCCGCATAACAAAACAATTCTTTCTTCATCGCCATAATAGACAAGAGATATAGATTTTGGATAGTTCTCTTTAATAGTATCAATATTTTTTCTTAAAAGTCCCGTATCTTTAAACTCAGACCTTTTAATAATGACGTCGATATCATTAACTTTTTTAATTATTTCATTATTTTGAGAACTACCACTTGCCAGTTGTTCCTTTAATTTCTCAATTTCTTTTTTTTGTTTTTTTGTTTCATCCAAAAGTTGTGAGACTTTTTCACTTTCATTGCCCTTTGTTGCTTTGAGTAAATCTCTTAAAGCCTCAAGAGTTTTTTCTGAATCCTGTAATAACTCAATAATATTTAAGCCACTTGTTGCCTCAATTCTTCTTACACCTGCAGATACACTGGTCTCTGCAAGAATTTTCACTAAACCAATATCACCTGTTTGAGTGACATGGGTTCCTCCGCAAAGTTCTTTGCTGAAGTCGCCCATAGTTACGACTCTTACCTTGTCCTGATATTTTTCGTCAAAGAGTGCTGTTGCCCCACTGGATATTGCTTCATCCAATGAGAGAATATCTGTTTTAATTTGTTTATTTGCAAGAATTTCCCGATTAACCTGTTTTTCAATATCAAGGATTTCTCTTTCAGATAAAGCAGTATGATGGGTGAAATCAAACCGTACTCGCTTTTCCTCAACAAGAGAACCTGCCTGTTTTACATGATCTCCCAAAATATTTCTCAATGATGCATGTAAAAGGTGAGTTGCAGAATGGTTTCTTGCAATGCTACTTCTTCGTTCTCCATCATAAGCAACCTCACAGGTATCATTTACTTGAATTTCTTCATTACCTTCTAATTCAACCAAGTGTAAAAAAATACCCGATTCTTTCTGTGTGTTGAGAACGTTAATGGTTTTATTTGAATATTTTATAATTCCTGTGTCACCAACTTGTCCCCCTGATTCTCCATATAAAACAGTATTGTCAAGAGTTATATAAAAAGTTCCTTTTCCTGAAACAGTATGTTGGTTTCCTTTATCATCAATTATTGCAGTTATTTTTGCTTTAGCTTTGTCATGGGTGTATCCTAAAAATTCTGATTGATTTATTAATGAAGTATCAGAAATAATTCCAGTAGGTATTTTTCCCCCTTTGGTTGCTTCTCTACTCATTTTTTTCTGATTTTCCATCGCCTGATTATATTCCTCAATATCATAGGTAATTTCATGCTCGCGAAGTATTTCATCCGTTAGATCAGTTGGAATACCATAAGTATCTGATAAAACAAAAATATCATGCCCTTTAATTGGAGCATCTGAATGATTTTCTATTTTTTTGTACAAGTAAGGAAGTCCACGATTTAATGTGTCCTGAAATTTTATTTCTTCCTCTTTTACAAGCTGCATTGAGTTCTTAATTGAAGACTTAATTTCAGGGTAAAAAGCTGAAGAAACCTCTGCAGCTTTTTCAATAACTTTATAAAAGAATGGTTCTTCAAAACCGAGTTTTCCTCCATATCGTAATGCTCTTCGTATAATTCTTCTCAGAACATAACCCGAACCTTCATTTGAAGGAATAACATTTTCATAAAGAAGAAAAAGAGTTGCCCGTGAGTGATCAGCTATAACCCTAAAGCAGGGTGATGCTTCAGTTCCTGGTTTATAGGATATGCCTGAAAGAGATGAAATGAAATTAATAATAGGAAGAAATAAGTCAGTATCATAGTTGGAATCTGCATTGTTAAGTATGGACAATAACCTTTCCAGTCCCATACCTGTGTCAATTGACTGTTTTGGTAGCTTTAACATCTCGCCGTTTGGTTGCCTATCAAATTCCATAAAGACAAGATTCCAAATTTCAAGAAATCGATCACAATCACACCCAACACTGCAAGAAGAATTTTCACAGCCATGTTCTTTCCCACGGTCAATAAATATCTCACTACATGGACCGCAAGGTCCAGTATCTCCCATTGACCAAAAATTATCTTTTTCCCCCATGAGGAAGATTCTTTCTTTTTCTATTCCAATATCTTTGTTCCATATTTCATAGGCATCATGATCGTCTTTATATACTGATACATAGAGCTTATTTTTGTCAAGGCTAATGACCTGTGTTAAATATTCCCAGGCAAATTGAATTGCTTCTTTTTTAAAATAATCACCGAAGGAAAAGTTTCCTAACATTTCAAAAAATGTATGATGTCTTGCCGTAAACCCAACATTTTCCAGATCATTATGCTTTCCCCCAGCTCTCATGCATTTTTGAATAGAAATAGCACGTTTATCCTTATTACTTATTTCACCTTGAAATACCCTTTTAAATTGAACCATCCCAGCGTTGGTGAATAAGATGGATTTATCATTTTCTGGAATAAGTGAAGAAGATGGATATTTTTTATGTCCTTTACTCTCAAAAAAAGATATAAATGACTTTCTTATATCCTCTGAAGTTTTCATAGGTTTATTCATTTTTGGGATTCCTTCGTAAGATTAAGAATGAAGGAAAAACGTGAAATGCTTAACTAAAGAGTTGACAGTATTTCTTTGGACTGTTTGCTATATTTATCCAAAAGTCCATTCTCATCAGCTTTTTGAAGATACTCTTTAGCACTATTTTTATTCTTAAGTTTATATTCAATGTTTCCTTTATGAAAAAACACCAGTGCCTTATACGTCGGTGGAAATTCAGTTCTGACTTTTACAACTTCAAGGAGTTTATCAATATGTTCCTTAGCTTTGTTAAAGTTTCCCTTTCTATATTCTAACCAAGCCAGAGTATCAAGATATTTTAATTCATTACCTTTTTCAATCTTCATACCTTTTTGAATAAAGGCAGCAGCTTTATCAAGATTTATATTTTTTTCAATATAGATAAATGCAATTCGGCTATAAACATCAACGAAATCTGGGTCAATCGATAAGACAGCCTCAAATTCTTTTTGTGCTTCATCTAACTTAAACTGTCCTAAATATAAATTTCCTAAGGTTACATGACTATCTATTGAATCGGGTTTAATTTTCGAAGCTTTCTTGAGGTATTCTATTGCTTTTTCATTTTTGCCATCTTTTATTGCTATTTTTGCTAATGTTGCATACGGTGTATGGTAGTTTTCATTTAGTTGAATCGCTTTGTTTAAGTATTTCTCAGCTTCATCATAGTTTTTATCAGCAAAATATACATTCCCTAAATTTGAGAGAGTAAATATATCCGGATTAAACGTTTCTAATTTCAATAAGTATTCTTTTGCTTTTTCCAAATTTCCCTGTTTTATATATTCTAAGGAAATCAGATGGTATGCTTGAGCATATTTGTCGTCGAGAGAAATTGCTTTTTCAAAGTTTTTAATTGCCTCATCTGATTTATTTTCAAGTGTATCAATAAACCCCAAAAGTTGATATGATTCAGGGTTTTTTGCGTCTATTTTAATTACCCGATCAATTTCCTCTCTTGCTTTATCTAATAATCCTAAACTTATGTACTCATTTGCAATATTGAAGTATAAAGGGATTTCATCTTTCTCACTGAATATTTTTTCTGATGAGGTATTATCTTCTCCACAAGAAGATAGCCCAAGAAATAAAAGAAAGAACATAAAGCAGGTAATTTTTTTCATTTTGCGTTTTTGAAGGTAAATAAATTGTTGAGTCTTGAATGAATATAGAGCGTCAACGTTAAAGCTCAATAAATATTTTTATGATTTATTGGGCTTTACCGTATTAAGGCAAAAAAAAAGCCCGGCTTTTTAAAGCCGGGCTTTTTATGTTTAATACTTTTACTGTGCCTGAACTTGAGTTCCTGGAACAGAGAAAGAAGCGTTGCTAAGAACTGGAAGAATTACATCAACAAAACATCCAGCATTATTACCTGCAGTAATTGCAGTGTAATCTTCCTGAAGAGTAAGTTGACTTGCAGCTTGAAGAACAGTCATACCACCAGCAAATTGTTTACCATCAGTAGTTGAAGTATTCGTCATAGTACCAATAGTAGAACTCATGATATCCATGTTACCTCGTGAAGAGTTTGCGAAAACAACCTGTAATCTACCAAACTGGTATGATTTACCACTGTTAGTAGCACCAGTAACATCTCTCATAGCAGCAACAGCAGTATGAAAAGCAGTGTCAACAGTTGATAAATAACCAAAAGATCCACCAGCAGCCCAAGTTTGGCTTGTTGTGTAGAACTGTGCACCAGTTGAAGAGTAGAAATTCAAAGTAGCTTGGTCAGCAAGATCTGAAGTACAGAAAATGTTTGTGTAAGCGTTACTTGGAGTGTTAACACCACTTGCACCAGCATACATATCCCATAATGGATACTCAAGAGTTACTGCAGCATCAGCTTTTTGTGAAACACTAAACATTAAAGCAGCAGATAATACAGCTGCACATAAAAACTTTTTCATAAGTGTATTCCTTAATTAAATTAACAAAAAATAAAGATATAAAACAATGTAAAACCTTAATGCTTCCTCTAACACCACCTCCTTTAAATTAAATTAAATTCTAATATTTTCAGATATTATATATAAAAATAAAAAAAAAACAAGCAAAAAAAATATTTTTTTTAATGGCGTCCCCAGGGGGATTCGAACCCCCGTTACCGCCGTGAAAGGGCGATGTCCTGGACCGGGCTAGACGATAGGGACATAAAAATCCCGAAATTATATCATGACCCACGAAAATATTTGTATTAATTTTCTCCAACATTCCATTTTCCACCTTCAAAAGACGTAATATAAAAACTCCCGATTTTTCCTTCTTCTTTTAATTTTTCAGCAAATGCTCTCGCATCGGTTTGATTATCAAAAAAACCTAACCTTACACGATACCAGCTACTTCTGTTCTTTTCACCCACTTTAACATTCACATAAACTGCTTTTTGATGTTGTTTGATGCCCTTCATGAATAAGTTTGCATCACCTTTATTTTTAAAAGCTGCAAGTTGAATGGTAAAGGGTTTATCTGAATGCACTTCATTCGTATCGGTGCTTTTAATAATATCTTTAGGCTTATCTGCTTTTTCAGGAATTACTTCCTCAACTTTTGTCTCTATAACTGGCTCATTGGGCTCATTATTATTAAATATCAGCACCAAAAGCACAAATATTATTGACAAGAAGAAAATAATGGGCAGGAGTTTTCTTTTACTATTACTTGTTTTACCGTTTAACTCATTTTCTTTATTCTTAATCGGTTTTACAGAAATATCACGTTCACTGTCTTCTTTTTCTTTATGTATAGAATCAAGCTGAATAACTTTTGTTTCTCTCCTTATTTCACTTGCATCATTTATTAAGTATTTTTGGGGAACACTCAACTCTTGTTCATTAATTGTTTTACTTTGGTCAAGTCCCTTTATAAGTAAATCAGTCTGTTCAATAAGATTCTTTTTGTTTTCAGCATTAAACTCAAGTACCAAACGTCCAAGATCATCAACCTCTTTCTTCCCTTTATATTCTTTTAATAGCAGGAGAACAATATCAGAAGATTTTTTGTGATCGTTTTCCAACGCTACCTTATAAATATTCCGTGCCATAATTCCTGTAGAGCGTCGAGTTAAATATTCATCAACTATTTTTTCAAAAAGATCACTATTGTTTGTTTCCTTAAATATAATTTCAGCACAAATAAGGTCATTCTCTTTAAGGGTTGGCTGTTTACATAACGTCTTTGTTAAATAATTTTGTACATTTTTTGTGGCTACTCCAGAAATAATTGCATTTTTTAATATATTTTTCGAATAAACATTCCCGGATAAATCGGCAGTTAACAAATCAGCAAACTGTCCTATTACCTTTTTTCTGAGAGTATCACCAGATTGTGGTGTGAAAAATGCCGAAAAAGTTGTGGAATATAGGCGTTCAAAATGTGCCAGAATTTCTTTAAGGTTTATTTCCCTTTTTTCCTTTACTTTCTCTAATCGGTGATGAACTCTTTGTTTTCCAATAAAATCCAAAGTAAGAGATGCAATAAGAAAAAGAAATAAAAAAATAAGGAGTAAAAATAGCTTGTCGTCTCCCCCTAAAAACCTTGAATATTCTATAAAATCAAAATTCTCAAATATATATATCGCAGGAAAGAAAAGCAAAAGGACAAAAAAAAGTCGAAAAGAAAAGTATTTTAAATATTGAGCCATAATGTTTTTTAGTTATTCTCAAATTCTATGCGGGCAATCGCAATCGTGACATTCGTGAATTTTACTTTTTCCTGTAATAAAGTGGCAGTTTTAGCACTTAATAAAGCCGCAGGTTCTGCCACTCCTTGAGCTTTTACATATTTTAACGAATATTCAGATGGATTAGGTATCTTAATGCTATTTAACTCTTGGGGAGTAAAATAACGGAAAGGAAGGTTATATTTTTCTGAAAACTGAATAAAAGCTTTTTCGTTTCTTTTTTTATCAATAGTTGCAAGGTTTCTCACAGAATGAAAGCTTAAATTGTTTTTTTTCAGAGTTTGAAAAATTGCATCTTCAATTTCATTCAATGGAGTATTTCTATTACAACCGATACCAACAATTAAGCTCTTAGGACGATACATGACAATTTTATTATGTAAGTCCTTAGAAATATTGTTCTCTTCATCAGTTATAAAAAGAAATGCGTCATAATGATTAATATTAACCCCATCGAAGGATTTCAGTACCAATAAATTACTTGGTAATTTCTCTTTATACTTCCACCAGTTCCTTTCTCCTGTTGTTTGAATAATTGCAACCTTTTCACCATTTACAACAGATGCGCTCACTTTTGTAATATTTTCGTACTTTTCACATTTCCAGTTAAATTCTGAACCAAGGAGGTCAACAGCTATAGTATGTGAAACATCGGATGCTGTAGTAATAACAGGAGTAGCACTGATTTTTTCTGCAATTTCTTCGGATAATTTATTTGCTCCTCCTAAATGCCCTGAAACTACGCTGATAACAAATGTTCCTTGTTCATCAATTGATATTACTGCGGGGTCAGTTTTTTTGTCTTGTAGCAGAGGACCTATAAAGCGAACTAAAACCCCCAGAGCACCAAACCAGACAATTTGTTCGTACTGATTGAATATTTCTTTTATAAGTTCCTTTGAGGTTGTTTTGAAAAAAGAAATGTTGCTTTCTTTAATATTTATTTTTTTCCTGAATTTTTCAGGGATAAAAGTTGTTCCCTCAAAAGATTTATTTAAGGCAAGAGCATTTTTAGCTCCATTGATTGTTATTGCAACAAAAGCACACCTTTTTTTGGTTTTCATCTGTTGTTATGCTTTTTACTATGAATAATAATGAGAGAAAGGTAGTTAATTTTTGTTTCTTTCAGTTCATTGATGGTTGTAATAATTCTTTCTTCCGGTCTTCCGCAACGCTCAACAAAGACAAAACTCTTCTCAAGGTTATACTCACGGATTTTTTCTATTACTTGTTCCATAACGGAGTTTACCTTCATGAGAATTATTGTTTCAAACTCCAACAAATATTCTCCTAGTTTTTCAACTCCATAGGTTGATGGCAAAACAATGAGTCGGTCATTAGCATTGGCAACAGAAAAACCTGAAGTGGATGCAGATGCATTAAAAGCAGTAATTCCAGGAACTACTTCAATCTTTTCTTGCGGAACTTTATTTTTTAACCGTTCAAAAAGATAAATAAAGGTGCTGTAAAAGAATGGATCACCTTCAGTTATAAAAGCAGCACTCTTTCCTTCATTTATTAAGGTAAAAACTGTCTCAGAAGCTTTATCCCAGGAACTCAGCAGAGTTTCTTTATCCTTTACCATAGGAAAAACGAGTTCTATTATCTCTTGAGTTTCTGGACGAACATATTCCTTAACAATATTAAAAGCATAGCTTTCGCTTCCCTCCTTTTTTACGGGAATAAAAACAATATCTACTGCTTGAATGATTTCAAGGGCTTTGAGGGTAATGAGTTTGGGGTCTCCCGGGCCGACACCAAGCCCATAAAATGTTCCAATGTTATTTTTTTCCATACAATATATATACCGGGGTTAGGGGTTCAAATCGAGTTAAATTGAGAATGGGTTTTGAGCGGGAGATGTTTAAAGAAACAATAGAATAAGAAAATTTCATTGAATTTAATGTCGTCATTGCCGCCTGAAGGTTTTCAAGGGTAATCACATTAACAACAATTCTTCCACCAGACTTTAAACGTTTTATTCCAGTTTGTAATATGGACTCCATGTTTCCGCCACTTCCGCCAATAAAAATGATATCTGGTTGCTCAGTAAGCTTTTTAAAGGTTTCCGGTGCTTTTCCTAAGATAGCTGTGCAATGGTTCATTCCAAATTTCTTAATATTTTTGTTAATAATTTCCCAATCCTTTTTATTCTTTTCAAAGGAAAAAACCTTTCCTTTATGAGCAAATGATGCAGCTTCAATTGATATTGAACCTGAGCCAGATCCAATATCCCAAATGGTGGAATTAACTTCTATTTGCATCTTTGAAAGACAAACAGCCCTAACTTCAGACTTGGTGATTAGACCGGAAGAAGGTTTTCTTTGGTGAAAATTGTTATCATCAATTCCAGAGAAAGGAGCATTTTCTTGAAGGCTTTTCTTATTGTTTATGAGTATGACAACATTGAGGGGAGAAAATTCGAGGGAGGAAATCTTCTTCAGGGTACCTTTCGTTATTTTTTCTTTTTTTCCTCCAAGGTTTTCACAAACATAACAGGTAAAAGGTGAGTCAAAATGTTTTTGAATATATTGTGCAATAACTGCCGGAGTATTTTCATTGTCGGTTAGCAGGGCAACCTTTGTTTTTTCTTTCAATACAGGGAGGAGAGTTTCTTTCTTTTTTGAATGTAAACTCACCAGATGTGCGTCATCCCAGTTCATTTTGATGGCAGCAAAGGCAAGTTGAAATGAGGAGAGGTTGGGATAAAATTTTAAGAGGACATTTTGAAGATTTTTTACCAGATACTTTCCCAGTCCGTAAAAAAATGGGTCTCCTGAAACCAAAACTACTGCCGATTTATACGTGCTCTTATTAAGTTTTTCAACAGCCGCTGAAAGTTTCTTGTCAATAATTACCTTTTCTGCAACAAAATCAGTAAAAAACTCCAGATGTCTTTTACCACCAAAAAGAATTTCAGCTCTATAAATTATGTCAATTAAACTTCCTTTAAGTGAATCTTTCCCATTATCCCCAATACCAATTACGTGAACAATTTTCTTTTTCATACGATTAGATTTCGTGTCTTGCCAATTCTTTTCCTTCAAAATCAAGGAGGAGGGTTTCAATTTTTGCCCTTTGTTCAATTTCTTTTGAGCATACTTCTGATGCTTTTTTACAAATTATTTTCGAAAACAGTATCAATTCCTTCTTTTCCATCGTCTCAAATACGTGCCTCGAGGTGTTTGCTTCCCTTATTTCTTTGAGCAAAATTGGGTTATTTATTCCTGCTTCTTCAGCAAAGCTTGCCATGAGTTCCATATTCAGAACTGATTTTCTTGCGTGGGTTTGTAAAAAACCTGAAGCAATTTTAGCCATTTTACCCGGCATTGCAGCGATTGTAATTCTCTCCACATTCTTTTTAATTGCCTCATTAAGGGAAAAACCAACAAAGTCTGCCATTTGAATAAATGCTACTTCCGGTAAGTTAATTATATTCATTGCCCACTTTTCAGAACGACCTCCGGTAGTAAAGACAAGATGCTTTACACCAACCTTCAAGGCAACATTAATACCTGTTGTTATGCAATGCTTATATGCTTCTGTGGAATAGGGAGTGACCGTACCTCTTGTTCCCAAAATTGAAATTCCCCCAATAATACCCAATCGTTCGTTTAGGGTTTTTTTTGCTATTTTTTTACCATCAGGCACTGAAATTTCTATATCGAAATTATAAGGTACATTTTTTCCAGACTCTTTGATTGCTGATTCGATGGATTCAATAATCATTTTTCGGGGAACCGGATTTATTGCACATTGTCCTACTTCAAGACCAAGCCCGGGTCGAGTAACTTTCCCAACACCCTCTCCACCAAAAATATTAGGTTTTTCAAATTTATTTGGCGTGATTTTAGCGATAATTTCAGCTCCTGTAGTAACATCAGGATCATCTCCTCCATCTTTTATTACACTGCACGCTGCAGATTTTTCACTGAATTGGCATTTTTCTACAACGAATGTAACTGTTTTACCAACGGGAAGATTAATTTCAACTTGATTCGTCTCACTTTGAGAAATAAACGACAATATAGCTGCTTTTGTTGCAGCAGCAGCGCATGATCCTGTTGTATAGCCGGTTCTCAAAGTCTTACTGTTTTTCATTTACTATAGAAATTAAAGAGATTTTTATAGGATGATTCTTTAAAAGGCCTCATCTTTGTAATGAAATATTGGCTATAAAGTATTCCATTCCCAAATTAAACAAACTATTTTAGCTTTAAATAATTCAAATATTAATAAAGAGCAAGTAAAATAACCCAACAAACTACTAAAATTGATAGCATAATGAGAAAAAACAACATTTTGCCTAAAGGCATGAGGTATTATCTTCCAGAAGAATCTAAAAAGAAAAGAGAGCTTGAAACAATTATTGCCAAGACACTTACGGAGAAGTCGTTTCAGGAAATAATTACTCCAATGTTTTCTTACGCAAACTTAACAGAAGGGGAAAGCTCTTGTGATGCCTTTAAGTTTACCGATCGAACATCCGGTAAAATTATAAAGCTAAGAGATGATGTAACCCCGGAGATAGCTGCAGCAGCGGCATCTATTTTAAAAAAGGAACCTCGCCCGTTAAAACTTCAGTATCACACAAATATTTTCCGGCAAATAAGTTCTTATGGCTCTACAGGGATGGAGATTTTTCAAAGCGGAGGTGAGGTTATAGGTTCAGCACATATTGAAGCAGATATTGAGGTGCTCTCAATTGCTATAGAAATATTCACGAAGCTCAGTTTGCCCTCTTTTAATTTTTCCATTAGTTCCGTTTCTTTTTTTAGAAAACTTCTGCAATTAACAGGATTATCTGAAGAAGAAAATATCGAACTCAAGGAAGCAATTTTAAGGAAAGACCTAAGTTCAATTGAGAGGGTCTCTGCAAACATAACGGATAAAAGCCTCAAACAAGGAGTTTTGTTACTTCCCAAACTCATTGGCAAAGGAGAAATTTTCAAGCAACTTGAAAACGTTGAGGCATTTAATGAACTTGCTCAAGAGATTAGCCGATTGAAAGATGTTTATAATGCCCTGTGCAAAAAGGGTTACGAAGAATATATTCTCGTTGATATTGCTGAAATTTGGGGATACGATTATTACACAGACATTATTTTTGAATGTTTTATACCAAAAATTGGTACTCCTGTTTGTACTGGTGGACGATACGATAATCTATTAGAACAATATGGTGAAAAAGAACCTGCGGTAGGGTTTGCCATCAACAATTCTTTACTTCTTAATGTTCTCTAACTTAAAAAAAACTTTCTGTTACATAAGAAGCTGGGAAAACGTTCTTTGTAAATGACTCATTCTTCGTGATGGTTTAGTAATGCTCTCTATCGAAGAATTTTTAAACCCTTAAAGTTTTTGTATTATATCGTCCAGTTTTTTTAAAACGACTTCCGGCAAAAAGTCATTTCTTCTCCTCTTTTGTGCATCAATGATTTTGTTATGTAACTCTTTATCGTTAATAATGAGATGAGCCAATGCAGCAAGCTCATTGAGATTACTTTTATCATTAAATATAACCCCTGCCTTACCAAGAGTTTCAGGAACCGCAGCAGCTTTATATGCAAGAACAGGAATATCTCTCCACATAGCTTCAATCAGTGGAGCACAAAACCCTTCATGTTCGCTCATGCTTACAAACAGGCTGGCAGATAAATATAATGAATTTAATTGCTCAGTTGAAACAGCACCAGTAAAAAAAATCTTTTCATTAAGCTTTAACTGGTCAATAATTTTCTTTAAAGAGAGAAAATAGGGGTTGCCTGATTCCGGTTTTCCAACAACAATAAGCCGTGCATTCGATTCAAAATTCAGATAATGCGAAAAAAAATGTATTAAATCTTCCTGTTTTTTATGAGGGGCGATTCTTCCCACAAAAAGAATATTAATTCTTCCATCATGTAATTGCTCAAACAGTTCGTCATCTATTTTCTTTTCTGGCTTATTAATAATAATGGGAAGAACCTCCGGTTCAATAAAACCATTTTTTCTTAGCTCTTCCGCATTATATGCTGAATCTCCTGCAGAAACAGGAAAGTGAGCAGCAAAACTTCCCAATTCATCCAAACCCTTTTGTAACCTCGAGGCAAGTTCGTGATCAAAAGGAGCTATAAAGGAGGGAGGGGTAATATTATGGTAAAAAAAACATTTTGCTCCCTGATGTTCTAATGCATATTTATTTGCAGGGCTTCCCATAGAATAATGATACAGAAGCGGTTTTCCATGAGGAAGGTTGTTTTTATTAATAGCAATATGATTTTCCCGTTTTTTATCTGGATAGCAGGTGTAAATATTTGATATATAACCAGAATTAACCAGGTAACGCTGAATTTCTGCTGCCTGATTGGAAATAGCATCTCCATAAACATAATTGGGGACAAGCTGATTAATTTCCCGAAATGTAGTATTTGGCATAAGAATTAAGTTGTAAAATATATTCCGTTTTTATTACTCTATATTAAGGAAGACCTCAACATTTTAGGTTTTCTCAAAAACCATAATGTCCGGTTATTATATGAAATTTAAATCGTTATTTTTTACAACCCTTTTTCTTTTTCAAACATTTATTTCCTCTGCTCAGCAAGTTCCAAACAAGGATGATGTCCTGCCTCATGATATAAGAGCAGATGTTGAAATTGGTTTTAGGTTTTGGACAGAGCTTATGGTTGGAATCATTTTACTTCTACTCATACTGCTGGGGTATTTTCTTTATAAAAAGAAAAAGGCAAAAGAAGGTGGAAATCTTCAACCAACAGTTCCTTCCCGACCAATAGAGGAGCTCTTAAAAGAAGAGTTAAATAATCTCGCACAGGCACAACTGGATAGTGATGAAAAAATAAAGGGCTTTTACTTTAATTTGTCTGAAGTTTCAAGAAAAATTCTGGAACTTGAGGGAGTGGGAACAGTAGAACAAACCTTTGATGAATTTAAACCTCATTTGTCAAAAACTTCGGTTTACCCTGAAAATATTAACAAACAAATCTTATTTTTTTTGGAGAGGAGCGAATTAATTAAATTTGCAAAATCAAAGCCGGAACCATCACATATACATGATGACTTAAACCTTTGCTTCCATCAACTCGAATTATTTGAAGAAAAGATTAAGGTTGATCAGTAAAAAACGTCTTCTTTCTTTTTTCCCATAGCTCTCCAACCATAAAGTCCGGTGGGGGAAATAACTTTTTCCTTAAGACGACATCCGTCCAACCAGTCGTTCATCTCTTTTTCATCATAGTAGTAGCGAATGGGAGGCGATAGTCTATCAAACCAGTCAGCAAAAACCACTTGAAAGGGGTATTTTGCATAGAGCTTTACTCTGCTAAAAACAATTTTATCCATGCTTTTGCCCATTAAGTGCATATCTTTAAGTATTTTGTATGGTTTGATGAAGAAAAGGTAATCAACAACAGCGCAAAACCAACAAATAACCTTAAGGGATGAAAAAGGAATCTTATGGGTAAAGTAACGAATTATTTCAAGAACAGCATTGATGTAGGTTCTCTTTTTAGAATAAACCCAAATAAAAATCGAACCCCGTTCTTTTACTTTTCTGGTAAGAGCCTTGAAGGCTTTTTCCGGTTCAGGGAGGTGATGGAGTACTCCTATTGAATAAACAAAATCAAATAAACCATCTTTAAAAGGAAGTTGGTAAATATCGCATTGAACAAGGTGGATATTCTTTAAATGCTTAGTGTTTTTATGGGTTGACTCAATCGCATCCGATACATCAATGCCAACCATTTCAGCACCAAAGTTTGCCGCATTGTATATATGCCTTCCAAATCCACAGCCAGCATCAAGTCCTAGTTTTCCCTTAAAAAAATATTCATCAACGGGTTTTATGTAATTCAGGAAGTTTTGCTTGAAATCACAAGCCATTTCGGAGAAATTCGTCCATTGATACCCAAAAGAGAGTTCTGTTTTTGCACATAACTCATCAAAGGAGCTGATACTATCTTCCTTCTCTGCAGAAATATCATATTTTTCTAATTGCTTTTGGAAGTTTTCCCTATATGAAGGAAACCGCTTAAAGGCTCCTTTAACAATTCTTGGAATAGAACCTGTAACCGGAAAAACTGAAGAACAATTACAATAAAGCACTCCCTCTATGACATCATCATTCTTTTCAAGAAAAATATCTATTGACAGGGAGTTTTTGCAATCTGGACAAGCAAGATAGTTAAGAAGCTTTTTTTGCATTGGGATAAAGTTAAAAGGAGAACTATTATACAATAAGAATTTAATGAATATTCTCCTCTTCAGTGCCGTTTAGCCTTACTGGTAAAGTATAATAGCCGCTTCAAGTATTCGAAAATATCGTAAAAACAGAAAATTTTTCATGGATTCACTGAAATCAATCCTCCCTTTTTTTTTGTTTTTCTTTCTTTCTTTATCTTCTTGTCAGAATGAAAACAATGATCTCTCTAATGAGAACAATGAGAAAAGAAATTATGTTGCAACGGTAAACAATGAAAAAATCCTTCTTTCCGAACTTGAAGATGAAATACGTTTTATTTCTCAAGTTAAGTATCTCAGTAAGAAAGAAGTGCCTGTTATTAAAACCTCCAGTGAAGGAAGAAAAAACTTAATTAATGAGATGATTAATGAACGTTTAATTCTTCAGGAAGCTGATAAGATGAATGTCAAAATATCAAAAAGAGAGCTACAGCAAGAGATAAAGAAAATCATAGAGGTCGAAACAGATGTTTTTAAACAAAACCTCAAGAAAGTAGGTATTAGTTATTTTGAATGGAAAGAACGATTAAAAAGGCATTTGAAAATTAAAAAACTTATACGACTTGTTATTTTAAATAATATTGTCATTACAGATGAGGAACTTACAAAATATTATGAGACCAATAAAAGTGAATTTTTCAAACCTGCTGGCGTTGATGTTCAACAAATATTATTTAAATCTGAGGCAGAAGCCAACATTGTCCAACAGCAGCTTTTATCGGAACCAAATAAATGGGACTCTTTTGTTCATGAATCAATTAGTCATGACCGAGAGAGTGACGGATATATGGGGTTTTTCTCAAAAGGGGAGCTTCCGGAAGATATGGAGCAGGCAATTTTCAGCTTGGAGTTAAATAAAATTAGTCCTGTAATTAAAACTGCATATGGCTATCATATTTTTAAAGTTACAAATATAAGTAAAGCTCAAACAATACCTTTTTCTAAAGTACGTACTAAAATATATCAGCTTTTATCCACGAATAAAGTTGAGATACATTATCAGGATTGGTTAAATAAAGTAAGGAATAAAAGTTCAATAATCATAAATTATGAAGCTCATTAAAAATAAAATTACCCCTGTTTTCTTTCTTTTCTTTTTTTACACAACAAATGTGATGGCTTATGTTGATGGTATTGCGGCAAAAGTCAACTCAGACATTATTACCATGAGCGAAGTTGAAGATGAACTGAACACCTACAAAAAAAGATCGGGGATTACCTCGCTTAATGCGGAAAAGGAAAAAGAGTTAAGGACACAAATTATTGAGAGAATTATAAATGTTTTACTCATAAAAGATGAAGCAGTAAAAAAGAACATTGAAGTCTCAGAGCAGGAAATAAATGAGGCTATAAGGAATGTTAAGGATAAGAATAACCTTTCAGAAGATGTTTTTAGAAAGATGCTTGAGGGGCAGGGAATAAAAGAAGATGAATACCGGGAAAAAATCAAAGACCAACTTCTTTCCAGCAGAATTGTCAGTCAGGAAATAAATTCAAAAATTGTAATAAGTGATAAGGAAAGCAAAGATTATTATGAAAAACATAAAGAGGAATTTAAATCTCCAAAAGAAATTGAAGTAGAACATATCCTCTTACTGTTAAGTCCTGAAGCATCCGAGAACGAAGTAGAAAGTGTCAGAAAAAGAATGGTTGATATACAAAATAAGATTAAGTCTGGTAAAAGTTTTGAAAAACTGGCAGCAACATACTCTGATGATCCATCAAAAGGTGAAAGCGGAAGTATTGGTTACATTAAAAGGGGAGCAACGGTTCCTCAATTTGAAGAAGTAGCATTTAAGTTAAAGGTAGGAGAGGTTAGTGATATTGTTCGTACTAATTTTGGACTTCACTTGATTAAAGTAGTAAATGAGAAACCAAGAAAACAACTCTCCTTTGAGGATGCTAAAGCAGATGTTAATGAACTGCTTTTCAAAGAAAAATTCAACGCTCTTTATGATGAATGGGTAAAGAATATTCGGAAAGATTCATTTATTGAAATCTCTG
>JADGAW010000169.1 GCA_015231815.1 Nitrospinota bacterium | reverse complement strand
GAGACTACGCTAGGGGAAGTTGTTATGACTAATGTCTCTACAGTTGATAAAAACTATAAATACAAAGAGATATATTATTTGGATACCAGTTCAATTACTAAGGGGGAAGTTGAATCATTGCAGTCAATGTTAATAATAGATGCACCAAGTAGAGCAAAAAGGTTAGTGAAAGATGGGAGCATTGTTTATTCTACCGTGCGACCAATACAAAGACATTATGGGATTATTTATAATCCATTAGAAAACTTAATTGTTTCAACAGGGTTCACTGTTATTGATTGCATAGAAGGCAAATCTACTACAAAGTATATTTATTATTTGCTTTCTAGCAATAATGTCGTTCAGAAATTAGATGTTATTGCTAATGGCTCAACCTCAACATACCCGTCAATTAAGCCCTCTGATATTGAGAATATACTATTTAACCTCCCCCCCCTTTCAGAACAAAAAGCCATTGCGGATATTCTTTCTTCTTTTGATGAAAAGATAGAGCTTTTACGAGAACAAAACAAAACCCTCGAAACTCTCGCACAAACAATATTTAAAGAGTGGTTTGTGAATTTTGAATTCCCTCACACCCCAAAAGCACCACCCCGTCAGGCTCCGCCTGCCACCCCTCCAAAGGAGGGGAATAATTCCCCTCCTTTGGAGGGGTGCCCGAAGGGCGGGGTGGTGGTTACACAAAACAACCCAATCCCCATAAACAACGAACAACAAAGCCAACAACCCCCTAAAAAACGTAATCTCCGCGATACAAAAGCTTTCATGTCGTTACCTTACAATCCAGAACTTAAAGCACGAGCAAGAGAACTCCGGAAAGCCGGAAACCTCGCAGAAGTTCTCTTTTGGCTACAGGTAAAAAAACACCAATTTCATGAATTGGATTTCGATAGACAAAAAATCATCGGCAACTATATTGTTGATTTTTATTGCGCCTCCCTGCGTCTTGTTGTCGAAATTGACGGGGGAAGTCATAACGATAAGCAGGAGTATGACAAAAAAAGAGACGATTTTCTCGAAGGACTTGGCTTAACGGTAATACATGTCTTGGATCGAGATGTAAGAAATAATATTCAGGCAGTTATGGGGTATTTAGAAAAGTGGGTTGTTTTTTGTGGTGATGAAGGGGGTACCCAAAACCACCACCCCGCCCTACGGGCACCCCTCCAAGGGAGGGGAATTGGTTATAAATCTGCTGGCGGTGAAATGGTGGAGAGCGAACTCGGCGAAATCCCGAAAGGGTGGCGGGTTGGTAAGCTAGGAGACTCAATAAAAACGAATGCATCCAGTATTAATAAAAGCTCTGTATTAGATGTTATTCAATACTTGGACACAGGTTCAATTACAGAGGGCTATATTGAATTGACTCAAGAATTGCACTTAGCCGATGCACCAAGTAGAGCGAGAAGAATTGTTCGACATAATGACATCCTAATCTCAACTGTACGACCAAACTTAAAACACTATGGCTTATTGAAAGAACCTGACAAGAATCTCATTGTTTCAACAGGCTTTTGTGTAATTACCTGTGATAGTATCGACCCACATTTTGTTTATTACTTATTAACTGCCAGCGATATGACTGATTACTTACATTCTGTTGCCGAAGGGTCGACATCTACATATCCATCCATTAAACCCTCTGATATTGAGAAAGTTGAGTTTATTCAACCACCTAAAAGTCTCCTGAAGCTATTTTCAGCTTATACAGATAAGGCTTGGAATAAAATTATATTTAATCAAAACCAGATAAAAACTCTTTCAATAACGAGAGACACCCTGTTGCCCAAGTTAATGAGTGGTGAAATCAGAGTTAAAGGATTTGAGCAATAACATGGAAAAAGTCATATTCGATAGCAATTTTATCCGGAACACGGAAGCTAAATATTTCCTAGGTAACAGAAGTGAACTTGAAAAATTCACTAAAGTCGTTGAGATCATTCTCCCTTCAATTGTTATTGAAGAGATAAAGCAGCAAAAAAGAAGGAACATAACCAGTAAAAAGCAATCATTTCTTGAAAACCCGTTTCATTGGTTGAAAAACTTGAATAGAGATGAAACAAACAACTTTGACATTGATGCACATATAGATAGTTTGGAGAAAAAAGAAAAAATAAACTATCAAGTAATTAAACTTACTGATAATTCTGCTTTGGAGAGAATAAAAGAATTGGCATTAGCCTATAAACCACCATTTGCGAAACTTAACAAAGATGACAAGAAAAATACTGACAAGGGGTTTAAGGATGCCTACATATACTTAACAATTCTTGAGTATTTACAATCAATTCCAGATAAGAATGTTTTTGTTTGTACTTCTGATGACAGACTTAAAGAAGCACTAGAAAAAGAGGCAAATATTATTGTGATTAAAGATTACAATGATTTCGAGAATTACACCATAAGTAAATATCAAACAGATTATTTTATAGAGAAATTACAAAGTGAGTTACAGCAATCAAATATATTCAAAGGTAGCATTGTGGGTTACTGGGTTAATATCAATGAAAATGATGTGCTGTTAATTGAAGCAAGTGATGAGAAATATGCAGTAGAAATTGATTCAGGGGAGATTGTTGCTTCTGAAAAGGTAGGGACTTATGCAGAAAAGATAAGCAATCTGCTTCATTCGGGTGCATTTGCAACAACCCATTCTGCGATTGAGGCACTGAATCCATATGCTCATTTTTTATCAGATGATGAGATTGTAAGAATTTTAGAAGCCACAATAGACAATAGTCAAATTTCAGCGATTATTCGGGATGAGGATGTGAAACAATTCATCAGTACTTTATATGAGAAGAAAAACGAAATGCTCAACCTTGAGCTCAAGGCTGGCATCAAAGAAAGCTTGGAGTTAAAAAACAATGATTAACTTAATCGAAGATGCCATTGAAAAAAGCCTGAAAGACCTAGTCAAAAACAAAGGCTATCAATATTTTCTCTCTTACAGGATTGCTCCCAAAAGTGGCAACTTCAAAAGAAAACATTCTCTATGAGCTACGAACCACCTTTTACCATTACCCCGAAAATCACCCATCTGATTGGTGATATTGCCGAAACCATTGGTGAAATGCAGCAGGGAAAGAATCTGCTGGACTCTCCGAAGTTGCGGAAAGAAAACCGAATTAAAACCATTACGGGGACATTAGCCATTGAAGGAAATACCCTGACAGAAGAACAGGTTTCAGCAGTTCTCGAAGGAAAAAGAGTCTTGGGCACGGTGAAGGAGTTGGCTGAGGTAAGAGGCGCAATTAACGCCTATGAGCAATTAACCACCATGAGTCCTAACTCAGTTGGTGACTTGCTGAAGGCGCACCAACTGATGATGGGTGAAATCATGAATGATGCGGGTCAATACCGAAAGAAATCCGTTGGAATTCATAAAGGAAAAGACGTTGTTCACATAGCGCCACAGGCAAAGAGAGTCGCAAGCTTGATGAAGACTCTGTTTGAGTGGATGGCAACCAGCGAGCATCACCCATTAATTGTAAGCTCTGTCTTTCATTATGAATTTGAGTTCATTCATCCCTTTACCGATGGAAACGGTCGAATGGGACGGCTTTGGCAAACACTTATTCTCTCTCGCTGGAAACCACTGTTTTATTCCCTTCCCTTAGAAAACCTGATTTATGAAAATCAATCAGAGTATTACGATGCTTTAGCCTTGGCAGATAAAAAAGCTGATAGTGAGGTCTTTATTGAGTTTATTTTGCAATCAATTCATACAACATTAAAACGAAACCTTGAAGAAAACGACCAAGTAGGCGACCAAGTAAGCGACCAAGTAAAGAAACTTCTTCTTGTTATGAAAGATGACTGGTTAAGCAAGAATGAAATAATGGGAAAACTCGGCTTATTACATCAACCTACCTTTCGAAAGAACTACCTCAAGCCTGCTCTGGAAAAGGGGTTTATTGTGATGAAAGATCCTAAGAGTCCCAAAAGCCCAAAACAAAAATATAAGAGAATTTCATGACTGACTTAACGGAAGGTGCCATCGAACAAAACCTCATAGATCTCCTGAAAAACCAAGGCTATCAATATTTTCATGGTTCCACCATTGCTCCCAATGCCGATAACCCACAACGAGAAGGTTTCCATAGTGTTGTTTTAGAAAAACAGTTCAAAGCCTCACTAAGAAAAATAAATCCTGAACTTCCCGAGTCTGCCCGTCACGAAGCCTACCTGCACGTTCTTAATCTCGGCTCAAATGACATCATGACCAACAACGAGAAATTCCACTTAATGCTAACAAATGGCGTAACAGTGGAATATTTCAAGGAAGGTCAATCCATTGGCTTGCAGGTTAAGTTAATTGATTTTAAAAACCCCAACAACAATGATTTTTGGGTGGTAAACCAGTTTGTCATTCAGGAAAACAACCAGTCAAAGCGACTGGATGTTGTGCTGTTTGTTAATGGCTTGCCTTTGGTCGTGGTTGAACTGAAAAGCGCCATTAGCGAAAAGGCAACGCTGGAGCGAGCCTATACCCAGATTCAGAACTATAAGAGCGCAATTCCTTCCATTTTCTTTTACAACGCCCTTTGTATTATTTCTGACGGTATAGACGCAAGAATTTCTTCTGTATCTGCTCCATTCTCTCGTTTTCTCGCTTGGAAATCCCCTCAGCAAGAAGAAAACGGAATTTTGCCTGAACTACAAATCATGGCAAATGAGATGCTTCAAAAAGAAGTGCTTTTAAAGCTTATTCGCTTTAATACCGTTTTTGAGAAATCAATAGAGTTGATTCCCTCCCTTAATCCCTCCCATGGGGAGGGAGAACATTATCGTGGAGGCATGCAATTCACCGGAATGATTAAGCAGGTCAGGGAGTTAAGAAAAAAACAAACAAATGCCGAAAATATTTTCTGGGAGTTGGTAAGAAACAAGAAGTTTTGTGGGTTGAAATTTAGACGGCAACATCAGATTGGTCATTATATTGCCGACTTCTATTGTCATTCGGAAAGGCTGGTTATTGAATTTGACGGTGAAGTCCATTGCACTGCCGAACAACAAAAAAAGGACAAGAAGAGGGACAAGTATTTAACGAGCTTGGGGAATAGCGTTTTACGATTTAACAACACTGAATTATTTGACAACCCAGCAGGTGTTCTTCAAAGAATTGAGAAAAGTCTCTCTCCCTTTGGGAGAGACGGAAGAGAGGGTAGTAAACCTACCATTGAGGGTAGTACGACACAAGTCGTTACTATCAAGAAAATAGCCGCCTATCATCAATATTACGTTGTAGAAAAAGCCATAGAATCAACACTGAGAGCCATTAACATTAAAGCGCCTGTTGGTGGGAACGTAACGGTATTGCGAGAAAATCC
>JADGAW010000168.1 GCA_015231815.1 Nitrospinota bacterium | reverse complement strand
CAGCAATCTTTGCTTCCAAAGTACTTTTCATCATTTTGGTTTCATCACCCAAAAGGATTATTTCCATTTCTTTATTTCTCAGACTTTCATCAAGGTTATTTACCTTAAGAGCAAGGGTTTTCTCGTTCTCACGACTTTGCATGAGGTCTTTTTCAAGAGTTGTGGAAGTATCCACACTTGTTTGAAGTTGCTGTGCGAGGTCGGAGCTTTTGAGAATTAAGGTAATCATCGTAAACATAAATATCATAAGGATGACCGTCATAATATCGGTAAAGGTAGGCCAAATAGACTCGTCACTTGAGGGTTCAAGGCTGTTTTGGCGAAGATCTGTGTAAGGAGAGAAAATATGCATAATTAATCCTTTAACCTAAATCCCTGAGTAAGGAGTTCAGCTATCTTTTCCAGCTTTTCGTTGAGGATGTTCATGCTGTTCAAATGTTGTAGGTTTTGTTCGGAAATTGATTTCAGTTCCGATATTCCATCAAGTTTTTGTGAAAATTCTTTTTGGTGTTCCTGCATTGCCGTAAGTGCTGAAACCATATCCCCATACTGAGCACTCATTTTTTCAACTGCTCCTGTTACCTGCTCAATCATATGCAACTGTTTATAGTTAACATCCTGCTGCTCATAGGGGAATTTCTGATTTAAGTTGGTAACAACCGCATCTTCTATCTGACTAAAAATAAAGGTTTGCAGGTCGGTTAATTTATGATAGAAATAGGTAAAGAAAAAGTAAGAGATAATTGCCGTTGCTGTAGTGGTAAGGGCGGTATTCATACCACTGATTATCATCCACATCCCCTCTCCTGCCACAGATGTTTTAAGAATTGTACCTGCTCCCACCAACGCCAGAATAAGAGAAACAATTGTTCCAAAAACTCCGGTTAATATCAGGATATTATGAACAAATTTAGGAAAGGAAAGATATAGTGATTCCCTCGCTATCATAATTGACGCAAGAGCTCCATGATTAATAGGAGCACCACTGTCATACAGTTTTTTCATTCTGCTGTAGCGAACAAATAAGAGCGACTTTGTTGCAACCGCCAAAATTGCATTGTTGTTGTTTCTCTCGACTTCAAGAAAAAATTTTTTCAACTCTTCTTCCTCAAAGGAATAATGTTGTAAGGCTAAAGAGAGTTTAACTATTCCTGCTATGAAAATTATAAGAATACCGCCGTTCAGGAAAATACTTAATTGTGTAATTTCTCCATGTCCATAAAAATCAGCAAGCAACTTGGCTTTCCATGCAAAGATAAGAACAATTACGAAAAATGCCACCGCCATCTGAAGCAGGATTTTTTTGCTTAAATTCATTTTTTTCATACTTTTTCTCCTGATAAACATGGAAAATTCTTGAAGTTCTTTGCTATTTTAGGGCAAAGAAGCAGGAAACAACAAAAGAAAATGTGAGTACTTTTTCATAAGGCAAACAAATACACCTATCTGCTGGAGAAATAAATAATGATTTGAATGTTTTACAAAGATTGTTGGGAGAGGAAAAAGGTGGGGTGGTGGACCAAGGAGGGGTCGAACCTCCGACCACCCGGTTATGAGCCGGGGGCTCTACCAACTGAGCTATTGGTCCGCCAAAGGTAATTCTCCTAAACTCCTCTTGAAATCAGAGGAGCAAAGGGAGAATTTAAGGGAACGTATTTTAAACGATTTTTATAAATTATCGAGGAAAACTTCGAGTTTTGCACGTCGGTGCTGATGTTTAAGCTTTTTAATTGCTTTGGCCTCAATTTGACGTATTCTCTCACGGGTTACGGCAAAGTCTTGTCCAACATCTTCCAAAGTATGTTCTGCATCAATTCCAATACCGAACCTCTTTCTAATAACCTGCTCTTCCCGAACCTGAAGGGTTTTCAATACTTTTTCCGTCTGTGCCTTGAGATCGTTATACATCACAGCATCAGTCGGGGACATTATTTTCTTATCTTCAATAAAATCTCCCAGCAACGAATCATCATCATCGCCAATTGGTGTTTCCAGAGAAATAGGCTCTTTTGCAATCTTTAATACCTTCCGGACTTTATCAACACTGAGCTCCATTCTTTCGGCAATTTCATGAGGAGTGGGTTCTCTGCCTTTTTCCTGAAGAAGTTGTCTGTTGGTTCGAATAAGCTTGTTAATGGTTTCAATCATGTGAACCGGAATTCGAATTGTTCTTGCCTGATCTGCAATAGCTCTTGTAATTGCCTGTCGAATCCACCATGTTGCGTATGTACTGAATTTATAACCTCTTTTGTATTCAAATTTATCAACGGCCTTCATAAGACCGATATTTCCCTCTTGAATGAGATCAAGGAATTGAAGTCCACGGTTAACATATTTTTTGGCAATACTTACTACAAGTCTTAAGTTTGCCTCTGCAAGTTCTTTTTTGGATATTTTCACTGACTTTCTGGCAGCATGAATATCTGCAATCATTTCGAATATTTTTTCTTTACTAAAACCACAGAAATTTTGCAGGTGAAGCAGTCTTTTTCTGGTTGTTGTTATTTTGTCGTAATACTCCTTTACTTCATCTTCAGTAAAAAAACGTCCATTTTCAAGGTGCAGATATTCGTTGGAACCTTCCTGCAGCCATTCATTCATAACGTCGTATTCAAGACCAATATTTTCAGTAATATCCTCAATAAGCTTTTCATAATCATTGATTTTATTACCAAAAACTTCTACTTTTCGAGCCAAAACATTTACAAACTCATTGGTAAACCGTATTCCATCAAAGAGATGGTAACACTTTTCAACAATATTGTTCAGTTCTGCTATTTTTTCTTCAAGTTTTTTCCCTGAAAGTCCCTTATCCGAAATTTCATTACTTATTTCATTAAACTTCGCTTCATTCTTATCAACTTTATTGAGCTTTTTAAAGTAACCTTCGACTTCTTTGGCATACTCTTCTGGCATGTCCTCTTCGTTAGCAGAGATTTTGATAATTGCCGTGAGTTTTCTTTTATTTTGTTTAACCCTTCTCCCCTGCCTGGCTACTTCATGAACGATAAAAGGGCATTTTTTGATAGAGTCAAATATATTCTGTAAACCATCTTCGATTTTAATTGCAAGTTCAATTTCACCATCTCTGGTGAGAAGCGGAATACTACCCATTTCTTTCAGGTAAAGACGTACAGGGTCTTCTGAAGAAGTAATTTCATCCTCTAAGGATTGTGCAAGCATTCGTGTGTTTTGCGTAGGCTTTCTTCCCCCCTTCGCCTTCTTTTTCTTTTTATTGCTTTTTTCAAATGCAATAGCATCTTTGACCGTCATTACCTTAACTTTACTTCCCTTTAAGGTGTCCAGCATCGACTCATATTTTTCAACATCAACCTCTCCTTCTGGAATTGTTGCATGAATATCATCGTGAGTGATATAGCCTTTTGACTTGGATTTTTCAATTAATACCTGTACTTTTTTTTCCATATTTTTTTAATTAACTTAAAGGTTTATAGAATTTATAGCGAACTTAACTGCTCCTTAAGAAGCCTGTAGCGTTCTGATTTTTCATCATTTATTTTATTTACCCCCAACTTCGGGACAAAGGGTTTATTTCTGTTTTTGAGGGTCTTGATTGAATCGGTATAAATTCTTTCAAAATCCTCTTTATTATGTTTTTCCAGCATGAACTCAATTGCAACCATTACATTTCTTAAGTCACTATCGATTTCATTAATTTTTTCCAAGGGCTTTTCTTCACCTAGAATAAGTTGAAATGCCCTCCAATATATTTCATTATTAAAAAAGTCCTTATTGTTTAATTCATCACGCCCTTTTTTCTTATAGGAACTTGAGGAAATCATAATGCTCAGAATATTTTTCACTGCCTTATCGGTCAGACTATCTTTATTCTGAGAAGAAATACCCTGATTTACAGAGCTATATTCTTCTTTTCTTGTTTTACCAAATTCCCGCTGTAAGTCCTCCTCACTATATACCGTAACATCGGCAAGAAACCTGAAGGTATCAGACCTGTCAAGGGAAGAACTAAGACTTCTTACCAAGGGAAAAATTCCCTTAATTATTTCTTTATCATCTTTTTGCGCCGATTCTTTCCAGTAACTGATGAGCTCTTTTACAAAAGGCTTAGCATTTTCAATAAGTTTAAGGAAAGATTCCTTATCTTTACGAATAAAAGAATCGGGGTCTTCACCATCTCGAAGTATTATTCCGAGAACATTTATACCCGAATTACATAAGGTTAAAAAACTTTTTTCTGAGGCTCTTAAACCTGCAGCATCACCATCAAACATTAAAATAACACTGTTCCAATGCCGTTTAATCAATCTGGCATGATCATCTGTTAACGCAGTGCCAAGAACTGCCGCACTATTTTTCACGCCAAACTGATGCAGTGCAATTAAATCCATATAGCCTTCAACAATCAGCAATGAAGATGCATTGTTTGCCTCTTTAATTGCTTTGTTAAGACCATAGAGTATCTTGCTTTTTCTGTAAAGCGATGTTTCCGGAGAGTTGAGATATTTCGGCTGCTTTTTATCGTCAGTTAATATCCGACCACCAAAGCCTACAACTCTGCTATTTAAATTTTCAATAGGAAAAATAAGCCTGTTCCTGAAAACATCGTATATTTTTCCTGTTTTCTCACCTTTTTTTACCAGACCCGATTTCAGGAGTTCTTCATCTTTGACTCCTTTTCTTCTTATCTCGTGTAAAAGAGCATCCCAACTTTCAGGGGCAAAGCCGATTCTGAAAGCTTCAATCGTTGTATTGTCAAGTCCACGTTCCGTGAGAAAGCTGTCTAACTGCTTTCTATATTTACCAAGGTTATTGTGAAAAATCTTCGCTGCTTTTTCCAAAGCATCATATTCTGAATCTGATTTTTCCTTTTCTTTTTTATCAAAGCCCTTTGCTTCAGGGAGTTCGTAGCCAACTTCTTTTGCAACATTTTTTAATGATTGATAGAAACTAATGTTTTCTATCTTCATTAAAAAAGAAAAAATATCACCACTTTCACCACATCCAAAGCAGTGAAAGATATTCTTTCCCGGGTTCACCGAAAAAGAAGGTGTTTTCTCTGAGTGAAAGGGGCAAAGTCCCGTAAAATTATTTCCCGACTTCTTTAACCGAACATATCGTGAAACCGTATCAACAATGTCAGCTCTTTCTTTAACATCTGAGATAACATTTGGTTGGAACTGGCTCACCTGACCCATACAATCTCTTTCGATAGAAAAAGGTTTTACAAAAGTTCTTTTGCAATCTGGCTGATTAACTTTCCATCTGCTTTTCCTCTTAAAGCGGCAGTTGCTGCTTTCATGAGCTTTCCAAATTCTTGTTTGCCGCTTATTCCTTCATCAGTAATTATTTTGTTAAGTTCCTGTTTAATTTCATCTTC
>JADGAW010000167.1 GCA_015231815.1 Nitrospinota bacterium | reverse complement strand
TATACTGCTGTTGTAGGTGGAGTCTTAGCCTTACTGCTTATTGGAGAGGATAAAAAGGAAATATTGGAAAGTCTGAACTATAAGGATATTGTATTTTTCTTTTGTCTTTTTATTATGGTAGGTGGACTTGATGCTTCAGGGTTCCTGAACATAATTTCCTATTATATTTGGATTTTTGCAGGAACAAATGAATATTTGCAATCGTCGTTATTATTGTTCTTTTCCGGTATTTTTACTATTTTTTTAAATGCCGGGCCGGCAACTGCTGTATTTCTTCCTGTTGCCGGTGATTTATCGTATTACGCCCAAAACGAGTTTATTTTTTGGGCTTTGTCTCTTGGTGTTTGTGCTGGTTCTTCAGCAGCACTTACTGGAGCAACTGCCGGATGCGTAGCCTCAAACTATATGAGCGAATACGGAAAAAAACTTGGCTTTCCGGAAACAGAATTTAATAAGTATTACAATCTGAGCTTTAGAGAATTTCTCAAGATAGGACTTCCCTTTATGGGAATTTTTATGGTCATTTCACTGGTTTACCTGTGGGTAAGATTTGTTTAGAATGCTGAGAAGCTATAAATTTTAAAAAACTATTATGTTGAATCCAAATAAAGAACCCAAGCCTTTTTGTGAGTCAAAATGGAAACTTGAAGGAATGGTTTACCTTTTCCTCATTCTATTTATGCTGGGAGTGGCAATTTATGTTTACCTTTATGGTCATAGCACAATTGTTTTCAGGGAATTTTTCGATTCTTCAGCAAAGGAACAAATTCATCAACTACAAGTCAGAAATAATAATATCGCCTTTCAAACGAATAATGGGCAAATGGGGAATGTTGCAATGGTTCAGGTTAACTTTATGAACACCATTGAACAGGTTCACCTGAAAAGTGTTGTAAATATTAAAGGTATGCCAAAGGACGGCACCATTGGACATCGGGTTGACTTAGGCTCTGGGGTGATGATACATGAGCAGGGCTATTTTTTAACTAACTATCACATTGTTGAAAAAGCCCATAAATTCAAAGTAACCCTCTTTAATGAAGCCAGTCTTCCTGAAACATATAGAGCTAAGGTAATAAAAATTAGCCATAAATATAACCTCGCACTGATGAAGGTTGTTTCCACAAAAGTGTTTACACCTGCATATATGGGAAAAATATCACAAATAAAAAAGGGTGAAAAAATATTTGCATTGGGTAACCCAAATGGTATGGGACTTATAGACATACCAGGAACCATTGTGCGAACTGGTCAGACAATGACCATCGGAAGCCAACCAATACAAGACTTAATCGTTGTTGATGCAAAAGTTAATTGGGAAAATTCAGGTGGTCCCTTAATTAATTCCAGAGGTGAAGCTATTGGAATTTGTGTTGCAATCTATGCAACAAACACCTTTGAGCCAATTTACGCAGCGATTCCCCTAAAGTACGGCTTTAATGAATTTAAAGACGTAATGGACAAACCTAAAAACAACATGAACCTTACCAATGCTTTTGATGGATATGTCCCGGATTGGAATAAAGGGTTTGACTTCACCAAAACCTCTGCTCTTTTTATACTGGGATTATTATCTGGAATTATGAGTGGTATGCTCTCTATGGGTGGTGGTCTTATTTTAGTATCGGGTCTTATTTTTATCTTTCACTATGGAATTGTTCTTATCAGACCAATTGCATACCTTGCAAATTTCTTTACCTCTGGTTCTTCTGCCTACCAGTATTTAAAAGAAGAAATTATTGATTTTACGAAAATAACCTACTTACTTCCTTCTGCTATTCTTGGCTTGGTTATTGGATATTTTGTCGGTAACGAAATGAGCATGACCTTTATTAAATCAATTCTTGCCGTTTTTGCCCTCTTGGTTTCCCTGAAACTTATTTATGAATTAATTACTGACAACCATCTGGAAGATATGGTGCAAGGACCTGAGGACACTTCTGTAACAAAATTTTCTGTTATGGGCTTACCGATGGGTTTTTTCTCAGGTGTTCTTGGTATAACCGGTGGAGTTATTGAAGTACCACTGCAAAGATTGGCGTTAAAAACTCCCTTAAAAAATGCAATTGCAAACTCAAGTGTAATGGTTTTCTTTACCTCAACCATCGGAATAATTCTCTCTCTTGCTGATGGAGCAATTACAGGAACATTTGACTGGCACGTACCGGTTACCATAGCCCTCTTTGTCATTCCAGGAACAATTATCGGAGGGCAAATTGGAGCTTATTTAACGATTAAAGCACCAATGCAAATAGTAAAACTTATTTTCTCCGTAATTATGCTGATTATTTCTTACACGATGTTTTTTAGCAATTAGGGAATGGTGATAGAAGGTTTATAGGTTATAAAGACTGAAGGTTTAAGGGTATTTAAAAGGTTTTAACCTTCTTACCTTTAACCTTTCAACGTAAATGTTAATAATTGGAAGTTTACTTTTAATGAATTCAATATGAAACCTGAAGGAATTATTTTTGCCGTAGCGTTTGTTTTTCTTGTTGGCATAGCCTCATATTCTGTTATCGGAAGTCCAGGGGCCGGAAATGAGTTTCAGGAAGTTAAAGCGGTCAACCAGCAAGCTCCCTTAAATAATGCTTTTGCACAAAATCAACTTGTTTTTGAAGCTGAGCAAAACCAGGGAAATGCCTTTAATCAGCAGAATAATGTTAACCAGCAAAATAACTGGCAACAGGACAATCAATGGAATCAAGCAAACAACGGAAACAATTTCACCAATGCTGTTCTTAAGATGCAAAATATTGCTTTGAACCCCCAAGCTGCTCAATTGGAAAAACAGCAAACAAAACTGAATATTGAATTAATCAATACTCTTAAACTATCTGAGGCTCATTGGCAAGGTATGGAACTTATGACCTTAACAACAGAAGTAAAACAAAAGCTTAAATATCCCATGGATTTAGAAGGGTTACTCATTGACGAGGTGACATTAAACTCTTTAGTGTGTGGTCTATTGGCAGGTGATGTTCTCCTTTCTGTTGACGGCGTTAAAGTTGACGAACTAAGAGGTTTTCAAAGGCTCACAAAAAAACTGAGAAATAACAGAAGCGCAAAATTAAAAGTATGGAGAAAAGGTGAGATTCTACCTTTTAAACTACGTGCCAACGATTTTTTAGGAATTACCCAAGCTGAAACTGCCCCAATGATTGTTGCCGGTGCTATCATGCCTCACCCCTATAGAGGTGCTTGTACTGATTGTCATCTCATTGGCTCAACAGGGCATATGGTTCCTGCCCCAGATGCAATAATTCTTCCTCCACCAGCAATACCAAGGGGAGCGAAAATGCCTCACAGAAATTTTGGACCTTGTGAATCATGCCATGTGGTTTTTTGATAAAATAGCACGTTAAACTTTCCATTGAGTTTAATGGAAATGAACATAAAACATAATAGTGAAAAAATAAAACAGATATCGGAGGAAAAATGAGTACAAAAAATAGTGTCAGTGACCTTGAATATTTTGTAAGGTCTGTCGGTCAGGTCTTTACCAAAATTACCAACGGAGCTATTAGTTCCTACCGTAGTTTAATTGAAACTGACAATAATTTTGAAGGAGATTTCAGCAAAAGAAAAGGAAACGCTCTCTACAATTCTGCTGATTTCAAGGATGCAATTGTTTATCTGAAAAAAGCAGTTGCCTTTGATGATAAGGATGTTGACCTTGCCTATAAACTTGGGGTTTGTTTGGCAAAACTTAACCGTGATGAAGAAGCAATTGAGGTTTTGGAAAAAGCGTTAAAACTCGACCCAAAACATGAGCAGGTACTATTCAGAATGGGTATGGTTTATCTGGGTCTGGAGAAATACAAAGAAGCAGCTGAGCACTTTAAAAAAGTAACTGAGCTGGATGAAAGTTCCTATAACGCTTTTTACCGTCTTGGTATGACCTATGACGGTCTGAAAAAATATGAAGATGCAATTAAAGCGTTCAAAAAAGCAATAGAGCTTAAACCAAAAGAGAGTAAAACGTACCATGCCCTCGGTTTTACGTATGAAAGCATGGGTAACCATGATGAAGCTGTTGTTTGTTTTAAAAAATCAATGGAGCTTGAAAGTTAAAAGATTAGAACGTTAGAAGGTTGTAGGTTAAAACCTTAAAAGAATTTGACACAACCTTTAAAGTAACATTAATAAGAGAAGGTAAATAATGCCATCAACGATTATAGAAGAAAAAAACCAGCAGAAAATGGGTGAGATGTCTCATGTCATTAAGAGACTCTATGAAGAGGATCTTAAGCCAAAGCCCAAAAAGGTTAAGGTAAACAAAGAACTTATGTCAACCATTAACCGAATATATTTTCTCATGAGCTTTATCATCATCTTGTTAATTGCTGGAATTATCGTGAGTTATAACACCCTTGTTACCTATAATGAGCAAATAAAATCTGATTTTGGACAAATAGAGGCTGAACTGCAAAGAAGAAATAACCTCTATATCAACATGGTAAACCTTTACATGAGCTATGCGGAGTTGGAAACAAAAATATTCCTTGATACTTCAAGGTTACGAAACCAGGTTGGCGATGTTGAGGAATTAATGACTAAATTAAAATCACTTGAAGGTAAAGTTACTCTTGAGCCGGGCAAAGGACTCGCAGGCTCTGTTGAAAACCTCGGTGGTTCTTTATCGAAGTTGATGGCGGTTGTTGAACAATATCCTCAAATTAATGCGGATCAACCTTTGTCTCTTGTGGTGAACAAACTGGTGCAAACTGAGGATAGAATTACAACCGCACGAGGAAGTTATAACAATTCAGTAAGAACATTTAACAATATGTTGAACCATTTCCCCTATCGATATATGGCATGGTTCTTAGGGTTTGATAGAGCACCTTACTACGAGGCAACGGAAAATGTTAGAATCGTTCCGCATATTTCCTCAAAAAGCCCGCTGCTGAGTATTAGGGAAAGGTAATAAGATATGGCAGAAATAAAGATAGAAGTGATAAAAGCACCGATGGTTAAAGTTTTTAACCTGCTAATATGTGAACATATAAATATTAAGGCATAAATGTGGTGGGTAATTGAAAGAGCAGGAATGCTCTTAATGACAACATTAATGGGTAAGCAGCTTTTGGATTCCTTTTCAGATAAGATAAAAGCTGACAAGGTTTATTCAACAGAGGAAGTGGCAAAAATTCTCAAAGTTGAAAAAGCTGATGTGGTTGAATTAATCCTAATGGGCAGATTAAAAGCCCAAAAGGTAAGCAATACGTATAAAATATTAGGTCGTAACCTGATAGAAACGCTCTCAGAGAGCAGAAACAAAAAAGAATAAACCACGAAGAGACAAAGAAGCGAGTGGGAAGTTCTTAAAAAGATGTTTATCGTAGCCTGTGTGAATGG
>JADGAW010000166.1 GCA_015231815.1 Nitrospinota bacterium | reverse complement strand
CTGGTGTTATTGTAACAATGGTTGGCCCAGGTCTTATTATCTTTTTCCCTTTCCTTACTATGTTGTATGGTTCGGAAACTTGCGATAAGGTTAGTGATACAAAAGCAAAACGAAATATTAATATTACTTTATTAATTGCCATTTTTGGTTGGGTTACTTTAACGGGGCTTGCTTGGGTTTCTGAAACAGAAAAAGTCATTGCCGGAAAACATTACCACTTTGATTTGCTTGGTTTTCCTCATGAGTTAATTGAAGAAAGTTCAGAGAATATTCCGGAGAATCTCCAAAACCATCTCTGTGTACGATGCCATTCTTCATCAAAAGTAAGACCAACAAAAGGTGCAAATATCATTAATGCATACTTTAAAGGAGTTCATGCTGAACAATCAATCCTTTGTCAGGAATGTCACGGTGGAAATTCAAAAATGCCTAAAGAGTATGAGAATAAGTTGACCGATGAAATGCTTAAAGACGCTAAAATTAACCGAACGTTAAGAAAAGCTGCTAAAACAAGAACAGGTTATAAAGGTGCTCCAGATCCACAGGAACTTGGAGAGTATTGTGGTAAATGTCATGAAAAAGTTGTTGACAACTATAAAGAGTCCTTACACTCGGTAGCAACGATGGGTGGATTCTCTGCAAGTCAGGGTGATAGCTTTGATGATGAGGAGTTTGAAGAAGGACAGGAAGAGGAAGCTATTGATGATGTGACGGATGGTGAAGGAGCCTCAGTTAAGAAACTTGGAACCATGAGAGGTTGTATTGACTGCCATGAAATTCATGGTGCACAAAGAGCCGGGTTAAGAAACTTTGAACCTCGAACCCTTTATGCAGACCTTGGCAGAAAGCCTTATAAAGGGTGTTCAAGCTCTGAATGTCATCAACCCGAATCACTTAAGTTAGCAAATGACCTTAAGAATTCAATTGTTGGCGTCACTTCAAAAATGCATGAACTTGAGCATCAAGCTCATGAGTTAGGTGAAAAAGGAGTTTTTGTCTCTTCTAAGTCAGAAAAAATACTTGAAGGGCTCAACAAGGTTAATGAAAAAGAATTAAGAATCAAACAACATTCAGGAAAACTTGAGGTCGTAAAACCTTTACTTGAAGAAAAGGAAAAATGGAATCATGCTCTTGAGGAAGATCTCCATAGAACTGAGTCGGTTTTCTCTGAAAGGGTTCTTTTCTTTGCAGTCTTCTCAGGCTATATGTTTATCCTGATACTTCTTGTATCACGGTACATTAACTTGATGCAAAGAGAACTTGATACACCAACCGACAAAGAAGAGTCAGATATTCCAATCTGTCTTGACCTTAAAAGAAAAGACGATTAATCATTGATTAATTCAACTGCCGGGAATACAATATGTATTCCCGGCTTTTTTTTTTAACTGAAATAATATGATAGATTTACATTCACACACACTTTTTAGCGATGGTTGCCTGCTTCCTTCTGAACTTGCAAGAAGAGCTGAGGTTAAAGGTTATAAAGCTCTGGCTTTTACTGACCATGTTGATGAATCAAATTACTCTTTTGTTATTGAGAATATCTCCAAGGTTTGTGAAGAGTTAAACAAAGAGCTGGGGATTTTCGTCATTCCCGGGGTTGAAATTACTCATGTCCCACCAAAACAGATTGCAAAATTAGCAGAAAAATCACGAAAAGAAGGTGCAAAAATTGTTGCAGTACATGGAGAATCCATTGTAGAACCTGTAGCTCCTCTTACCAACAGCTATGCTCTTGATTCAGACATTGATTTTCTTGCTCACCCCGGTTTAATAACAATAGAAGAAATACAAAAAGCTCAGGAAAGAAATATTTATCTTGAAATAACTTCCCGTCAGGGACATTCCCTCTCCAATGGTCGTGTTGCAGCTTTAGCTCAAGAAACAGGAGCTTCAATGATTATCAATAGTGATTCCCATGCTCCCGGTGACCTTATTGATAAAACATACGCAGAGAAAGTGCTAAAAGCTGCGGGTCTTAGTGACCATACAATAAAGGCTGTCTTTTGCAATTCAGAAGCACTTGTTGCAAAGGTTAAAGGCTAAACCTTTTATTGTATCCATCATGAATATCTTTCTCATAGCAATTATTCTAGGGGTTGTTGAAGGTATAACCGAGTTTCTTCCTATTTCCTCTACAGGACATTTAATTATTGCCGGGCACTATCTGGAATTTACGGGAAACCTTGCCACAACCTTTTCCATTTCTATTCAATTAGGTTCAATTCTGGCTGTTGTATATTATTTTAAGGATAAGATTTTTTCTTTATTAGGGAACTTTAAGAACGATAAGGTTTCTCGAGAGTTTATTTTTACTGTTTGTCTGGCATTTGTTCCCTCAGCAATTGTTGGACTTTTAATTCATGGTTGGGTGGAAGAGAACCTTTTTAACCCTATTACTGTTGCCTGTGCCCTTATTGTAGGTGGTGTTTTAATTATTATTATTGAGAATAAGGCCTATCATCCTGAAATTACTCAACTGGAAAATATCGGGTATAAAAAGGGTCTTTTGGTGGGGTGCGCACAATGTCTCGCTTTATTTCCCGGGATGTCCCGTTCAGCATCGACCATTATGGGAGCTTTAATTTTAGGCTTTAATCGTGTGACTGCCGCTGAATTTTCTTTTTTTCTTGCAATACCAACGATGTTTGCCGCAACAGGATATGACCTTTTCAAAAACAGAAATATTTTGAGCACCGATGATTTTCTGGTAATTCTAACTGGTCTTGTGGTTGCTTTTATTTCATCATTAATGGTTATTAAATTTCTTTTTGCCTTTATTAAGAAATATGACTTCAAGCCTTTTGCCTATTACCGTATTGTCTTGGGCTTTCTCATTCTAGGGTTTTGGTCGTAGATGATTAGGTTTGAATGACCTTTAAGGTGTTTTTTTCCTTATCTATTGAAGTATAACAAGCCTTAAATATTCTACAACTCTCAAACTTACTCCTTGATTAAATCCTTTGGTTGGATATGTCGGACGTTTTTGCCGTCAATAAGGTATATTGCCATCTCGGCAACATTGGTGGCGTGATCTGCTATCCTTTCCATATGTTTTGAAACGTAACTGACAATGAGAGCAATGTTAATTGCCTTAGGGTTTTTTGTCATCATCATAAAAGACTCTTTGCAGATTTTTTTGTTAATTTTATCCACTTTTTCATCCTCCATAATTACTGAGAGAGACATCTCTTTGTTTTTTGTGACAAAGGCCTCTACTGATTTTGCAACCATTGACTGAGACATGGTTTCCATTTTTTTTATGTCCTCATGATGTTCTTCAGGAAATTTTTCTCCCTTCATACTTTTAGTCCTCTTTGCAATGTTAAAGGCATTGTCCGCCATTCTTTCCAACTCAGAGGTTATTTTCATAGCAGTTGTGATGAGTCTTAGATCCTGTGCCATTGGTTGTTTTAGTGCTAAAAGCTTGATACATTGCTGATCGATTTTAATATCGAGGTCATTAATCTCTCCCTCACACTCCTTGATTTCCTCTGTCAGTTCTGTATCGTTGGTCAAAAGGGCTATGATTGATTTGTTAATTGCCTCCTCCACCTTATTTGCCATAAGTGACAGCAACCCGTTGAGGTGCTTAATTTCATATTCAGTTACACTCATTATCCGAACCTCCCAGTTATGTAGTCTTCAGTTATTTTCTCTCTTGGATTTGTAAAAATCTTTTCTGTTTTACCATACTCTACCATTTCCCCTAACATAACAAAGCCTGTATGGTCAGATATTCTCGCTGCCTGCTGCATGTTGTGGGTTACGATGATAATGGTTATATCCTTTTTTATTTCTGCTATTAATTCTTCTATTTTTCCTGTGGAAATAGGGTCGAGTGCCGATGTTGGTTCATCGAAGAGAATAATTTCAGGGTTAACTGCCATTGCCCGGGCAATAACCAGTCTTTGCTGTTGACCCCCTGAAAGGGCGTAAGCACTGGCATTGAGCTTATCTTCAACCTCATCCCAAAGAGCAGCGTTTTTCAGGGATTGTTCTACAATATCGGCTATTTCAGATTTGTTGCTTTCTCCTTTAAGTTTTAAGCCGTAAGCCACATTATCGAAAATCGACATGGGAAATGCCGTTGGTTTTTGAAAAACCATACCAACTCTGCTCCTGAGGTCAATGAGGTCAGTATTACTTGAAAGCATATTTTTTCCGTCAAAAATAATTTCACCTTCGTAGCGAATTCCCGGGTAAAGATCGTGCATTCTGTTAAAACACCTAAGCAGGGTTGTTTTTCCGCAGCCTGATGGACCAATAAGAGCAGTTACTCCCTTTTCGATAATTTGCAGTGAGATATTTTTCAGTGAGGGTTTATTTCCCTGTTCAGCATAAAAGAAGCTGAGGTTTTTTGTTTCAATTACGATTTTTTCCATTTAATTCCCTTTAGTTTTTTCCATATTTCCATTTTACTAATGCACGACATGTTACTGTAACGATAAGAATGAAAAAAGTGATGACAAATGATGCTGCCCACGCCATTTGGTGCCAATCGTCAAAAGGTCCCATCGCATATTGAAATATTGTTACTGTTAGGGATGCCATTGGCTCGTTCATATCTGTTGTATAAAAAGAGTTGTTAAAAGAGGTAAAGAGCAACGGAGCTGTTTCTCCTGCAACTCGGGCTATTGCCAAAAGAATTCCGGTCAGAATTCCTGTTGCAGCTCCTCGATAAACGACCTGAATAATTACTTTATAGTAGGGTGCTCCCAAGGCAAAAGCAGCTTCCCGCAATGACCAGGGGATGAGTTTTAACATGTCCTCAGTTGTTCTTAGAACAACCGGAATCATAATTACAGCCAGTGCTACGGAACCAGCCCATCCGTTGAAATGTCCAAAGGGAATTACCAGAATTGCATAAACAAACGTTCCAATAACAATTGATGGAACACTGACCATAATATCTGAAAACATACTGACAATTGTTGAGAGCTTGCCCCCTCTGCCATATTCGGCAATAAATGTTCCGCCGAGAATACCAATGGGAACACCAATAAGGGTTGCAAAAAAAGTAATTAAGAGTTGACCAACAAAGGCGTTCCTTAAGCCACCGCCTTCCATTCCCGGAGGAGCAGGATCTTCAGTAAAAAGTTCCCAGTTAATTGCACTAAAGCCGTAAACAACCACATCACCCAAAATAAAAACAAGCCAGAAGAGTCCAAAAAGAGCTGCCATACAACAAAAGGAGAGGGCAACGAAACTTTCCACTTTTCGGTATTTTTTTCCTGTCATCGTGATTGGTGTTTTTCAGTTTTCATTAAGAAAAATTTTGCAATACCCAGCGTTATAAAGCTAAGGGCAAAGAGAAGTAGAGCAAGAAAAAAAGAAAATTCAGCGGCAGTCACACGATT
>JADGAW010000165.1 GCA_015231815.1 Nitrospinota bacterium | reverse complement strand
GTAATGAGATGATTCAACAAGCTGAAAGTCATTTTTTATAGCATTGTAGACTTCTTTGCCTTTTCCTTCTTTTAATTCAAAGAAAAGTGCTGGAAGTATAAAGTCAAAAAATGTTGTTCCTTTTCCTTTGATAAAGGCAAATGAGGTTTGGTTAGAAAAATCATTCATTTGTTTTGATAACTCAGGGCTATTGTTTAAGAAGCCACTAAACATTTTTGTATCCTTAGATTGAGCAACATCGCTCTTAAGGAGTTCTTTTAGTCCTATCGAAAAACTGCTGAACAATAAGGTATTTGACGGTAACAGGGATAAGAATGAATCAACCTTTTCCTTATTTAAGGTATTGGTAAAAAAACTTTTATCAACATCTTTTCCAAGCTCCACTTTCATTTCAGAGCTAAGGACATTGTTTTGCAATACACCACTTACAATTAAAGATTCACCCATTAAATTTTTATTAATAAGGGGTTCACCATCAGAGCCATAACTACTTAAATCAGAATCATTGCTAATAAGATAATAGGTATAATTTTGCTTAATTTCAGCAAGTTGAGCAAAAAATTTGGTATTATTTAAAATCGAATTTTCTTTTTTATTAAGGGCAATATCTATACTGTTTTTTATAAGAAGTTCACTATCTGAAAAAATAAATGTATTATCAATAAAGGTATAAAAATACAATACTCCTTTTTCAGATAATTTTATAAGTTCGTTTTTTTGGTAAACAACCTTAGATACGCCTATTTCTGGAAAAAAATATTTTATGAGCTTTTCAGCAAGCGGAGACAGAAGTGATACAGAACCATTAACTTCAGATACTGATAAAAAATTATTCGAACTTTTATAGTGGGCAATAAGAGCATTCTTGCCAAAAAGAGTTGTTATTGCTCTCTCAAGAAACAATTGCTCAACTTTACTGATTTTATTACTATCAAGAAGTTCACGAAAAATACCATAAAAAGGAGAAGGTTTTATTTTATCAATAATACTTCTTAGCTCTCTAATACTTAAAATTGAACTTACCCCTTCAGAAACCATTTTTTCAGTTACAAATAGTCCTCTTTGTTCATTTGGTAAGCTCTTTGAACCCTTTTCTGTAGCAACAACTGAAGAGCTTTGACCAATCGTATTTAAACCGTTTCCTGCTTTTAATAAGTACCATTTACCCTCAATTTTATTGATTTCCCAAACTTCATTGGTAATTTGAACTGGTTTTTCATTGATAAAAAGTTTATATGAAACATACTGGAAGTTTCCTTTACTTCTCGTAGAAGTAATTTCTGGTTTGAGGTTTTGTCCTTTTAGTTTTTCATAAGATGCAATTAATTCCCTCTTTTGGTTAATTCCTCCTTTAAAAGCAGGAGAAAGTCTGGAAATAATTGTCCTTCTATCTCCAAGATTGATACTCTGAATATATTTGTTAAAGGCTGATTCATAGTCTTCTTCCTTGGGTGAAGAAAAGTTTTGTAATGGGTTATAGGCAATAAATAGGTAAACCAAGAGGGTTGCCAAAATAGCTGAAATAAAGCTTAGGCGAATTAATTTACTTTTTTTTCGCGAGGAATATTTTGGAAGTGTGCCTTCTTCACGTTTTATTGTAAACATTTTTATCCTTTTATTATTTCTTTTTGGGTGTATCTTTTGTTTCAGCAACTTTTATATATCTATACGTCACAAGCCTGCTGGAAAAGTTAATTGCAGGGTTTGTTGAATTATTTGAAGTTGAAGTTAAATGTATGGTATCAAATTTTATTAACCGTGGAATTCTTCTGGTATCGTTAATAAAATGCATTATTTGATGATAGTCTCCAACCATTTTTATTTCTACTGAAACCTCAGCATAGTAGTCAATAACTTTTTCCCCTGAGGGTCTAAAAGTATTAATAACAAGACCATTCTTTTTCGCTGTTTTTGAAATTTTATCTAATATAAGAGGAATTTCTTTTTCCGTTGGAAACTCATTTTGAGCATAAATGAGCTTTTCCCGAATAAGTGCCAATTCATTTTCAATTGTGGGTAATCGCTTTAACCGGGACATTTCCCGAATAATTTGAGCTTTATTATCGCTACTCTTTTTTTCAAGAGCAGTTATTTCATCCTGTAAGGGCATAAGTGAAAAATAATAATACAAAGAGCAAATAACTATTGTAATCCCCATGAACACACCCCACCTGTAAAACCATGGGAAATTAAAAAGCTTATCATAGGGAACTTCATCAAGCTTGTCATAGAGGGGCTTCATTGCCTTATCTATAGACTCCCTTAATTTATCTAATTCAGTATCAAGCTTCATTATTCTATTATTTATATTTTGCATGAATAGTGTAACGATAAAAATCATTGCCATTTATGGGCAACCGAATGCTTTCTATCAAGGCAATTTCACCAAACTTACTGTATGTTTTTAAGTTATTTAAAAAGAGTGCCAGAGTTGGCTGTGTTTCAGCAATTCCGGTTATTACTAACATATCATCTCTTTGATCCATTGATGTTAACCATGCCTTATCAGGTACTTTACTTCTAACTTTGTCAAAAAAATATGAGGCATCTTCCAGGTTTTCTTTTAAGTTTTTAATATCAGCAAGAATTTCACCTAAACGCTTTTTTAACCTTAAAGCCTCTGTAACTTTAACGGTTTTCTTTGAAAGACGTGTTATTTGACTATTTTGAATAGCAACCTCTGTCTCAAATGCTTCTTTATCTATGCTAAGCTTATCGTCAATTAAATACATGACACTAAAAAGAAACATAAGAAGCAGGAACATTGCAAGGGTTTCATATTGAATAAAAAGCCTTTTCTTTTTATGCCTGTAATCAATGAGGTTTATCTTAACCAGTTCAATCTCAGAGATATAAAAAGATGAGTTGGTATAAGATGGTTTTTCCACTTGTTTTTTCTCTTGAGGAGCCGCTTTTTCTTTTTCATTTATTTCCAGCCTGTCTCCTTCTGAAACCTTCAAGGCTTCTTGCTCGCCACTGCCAGAGGGCTTGGAGCTATCAAAAGCCAAAACAAGAACGGGTAGGAAAAAGAGAGAGAGAAGACCAAATAACCAAAAGTTTTTTCCTAATCGATGAGAAATCGTTCCCCAAATGTAAACAAATATAACAATTTGCACTAAGGGTAAAAGAGAACCAATCGTATAAAGAAGTTGCTTTTGACCCGTTAGTCCAGCACACCGACATAAGAGGTAAAAATTATAAATAGGGACGCAGAAAGCAAGAAAACTTCCGACTTTAAACTTTTGACCAACCTTATAGATACAAAAACAAAAAAGGAGATAAATAACAAGAGATACAAGAAGGGGAATGCCAAAGGCAAGTAATGTTGAAAAGAGTATCAATAGTTCATCTGAAGCCATAAAACTGTTTTCTTAGTTTATATAATGGAAGTTTTACCTAGGTTTGATTGGGTTTTTACCTGTCAAACTCTTCCCTTAGAGCCAAGCCTGTTGCTACAGCTGAAATTGGAGAATAGACCCTTATATATTCTGGATCAAAAACCTTATTGTTTATTTTTATATTTCTAAAAGGGTCTATAATATCAACAGCTACATTTAATTTTTCACCAATTATTTTTTCTACTCCCTGTAAACCTAAACCACCACCAGCAAAGTAAATCTTATCTACCGGTTTGTTTTCTGCGGTACTAAAATATTCGAAAGCTCCTGAAAGCTCTTTTGAAAACTCCTCTACTCCTTCCAGAACAGATTTAACAACCTCTTCGTTATCTTTTCCATTTTCACTAATGCCAAACTTTAATTTATTTGCCTCTTCATAATCCACACCAAGATCCTTGGATATCTTGTCGGTAAAAAAATCACCTGCTAAAGGAATATCTCTGGTAAAGGAAGAAACTTTATTGGAAAGTATGTTTATACCAGTAACATTTGCTCCAATATCAACAAGGGCAACAACTTCATCCTGATGTAAAACGTGGTTCGCTTCAAATGAGTTTTCCAAAGAAAAAATATTTACATCAATGACGGCAAGGTCAAGACCCGCATTTTTAAAAATGGTGCTCATGGTCTCAGCTTTTTCTTTATGTACTGCAACAAGAAAAAGTTCCATTTGAGGACCCTCATCCTCTTCTTCTCCATCTGGTGGGTTCTCTAAATATTCTTTTATTTCTTCTTCAGTCGGGTTTTTGATAATGTGGTAATCAATATTACATTCATCAATTGTAAAGGGAAGATACTGGTCTGCTTCTTTTAAAATAGTTTCTTCCAGTTCTTCCATAGACATTACCGGCAGGGATATTTTCTTTATAACAACCTGGTCCCCTGAAAGTGCTGTTATTACTTTTCTTCCCCTCAGTTTTTCTGCTTTAACCAAAGCTTTAATCCGAGTACTTAGTTCATTGGGATCAGCAATTTCACCTCTGTCCATAAGTCCGGTTGGTAAAGGTAAAATACCGAAGTTCTCCAAGTGGTAATGGCTTCCTTTTTTATTAAATTTAACCAGTTTTATATTACTGTTTCCAATATCTATTCCGGTTAAGGGCTGGTTGGATGAAAAAAACATTTTTAGAGAAATTTAAGATTAATAAATATCTAAATTTACAACAGTTTATTAAACATATTCACAAATTATAAAGGATTAACGGTGAAATCTGGTAATGAGTGAAGAAATAGAGGTATTCAAACGTTCCCTTAGCTCTGAAAAGAGCACCTTTATCATTAATTATTCAAGAAAGTCAATCTCTCCTAAGCCTTCACGAATAACATTTAATCCTTCATCATTCCACTCAACGATGGTTGATTGCCCGTTATCGATAACTCCGCACTCAAGGATTAATGCAACGCCATGCCCAAATTTGTCATTTATTTCTTTTGGGTCAGTTAAATGTTCTTCACCTGATTTATTTACTGACGTTGTTATTATCGGGTGCCCCAATTGTTTAACAATTTCCAAAGGAACATTGTGGTTTGGTATTCTAATACCCACCTTCTTCCTTTTACTCATGATTGTTCGTGGTGCTTCTTTGGAAGCTTCGAGAAGAAAGGTATAGGGTCCCGGCAAAACTCTTTTCATAACTCGGAAAATATCCGTATCAAAGTGAGCATACTTTGATGCTTCCTGAATAGAAGAGCAAATAAAGCTAAAGGGTTGATGATCTTTTTTTCCTTTTAACAGCTTTATTGCTTCAATGGCACTCTTTTGTTCAATTGAGCACCCTATTCCATATACTGTATCAGTAGGATAAATTATTATTCCACCTTTTTTGATACAATCAACCGCACTTTCTATTCTCTTTTTTTGTGGGTTTTCCGGGCTTATTTCAATACATTTTGATGTTTTTTTTGCCAACCTATTATTCCTTTATCTTTAGTGGCTGGGGGAGAGGGAGTCGAACCCCCATTGACGGAGTCAGAGT
>JADGAW010000164.1 GCA_015231815.1 Nitrospinota bacterium | reverse complement strand
GTATGTGACTTGAATTGATAACAGTATCATCACCATTTTTCATAAAGTGAGATACTTTTAAAGAAATTTCTTCTTTCGATAAGGAATGCTTTATCTTACTCAAACTTTCTTCTATAACATTTCTGCCTTCATTAAACATTTCATTTTCGAGAGAACGGACTTTATTAAAAATATTTTTGGGGCTCTATTCAAACCACCAGAGGATGCCCCCTCAATTGCAGTTTTTGTAGTGTTACTGCATACAACGGTGCCAGATATCGAAAGCGCCCCATTGAACAGGTTATTGAAGAGTTTAAAAGAATTCCCAACAAACACCTTCTTATCGTTGATGACAACTTTATCGGTACTCGACCAGAACATATAGAACGTGCGAAGACGCTATTACGAGCGATGATTCAAGCAAATCTGGGAAAGAAATGGGTTGCACAAACGACCATTAACTGTGGAGATGACGAGGAATTTCTGGAACTGGCACAAAAAGCTGGCTGTATTGGATTCTTAATTGGATTTGAATCAAACAGCAAAGAAGGACTTGTTGAGCTAAACAAAAAATTTTCCATAAGAAGTTCAGACAAAATGGTTGCAACAATTGACAGAATACATAAATACGGTATTTCCATTGCCGGAAGTTTTATTATAGGATTGGATTCCGATTCACCAGGAATAGGACGTAACGTTTCCGAAGAGGCAAAACAGTTAGGAATAGACGTAATCGTTATGATGTTACTAACACCCCTGCCAGGAACGAAGGTGTATAAAAAACTGGATGAAGAGAATCGATTGCCATTAAAGAGTTACCCCAAGGACTGGGAATATTACACCTTAAAGTTTCCCGTAGTACATTTTGAGAAATTTTCTTCAATCGACATAATGAGTGAGATGGAACAAGCGTATAAATCATTTTTTTCCTTACCGAGCACAATGTACCGGAGTTTTGTAAAGGACATCGGCAATGGCAATAAACCCCTTTTCAAGCTTCTTGCCAACCTCTCATCTAAAAGAATGGGGCAACTGGAACTTATAGAACATCAAAAATTCACGAAGATATATGGAACGATTGCAAAGAGTTCTGTTTAATGGAGAAAAAGAGAAAAATTATGTTTGAGCATGACATTAAAGGTATTATTTCTTTGACCTCTAAACTGAAATATCTTTTTCTTAAAGCTTAAACGTTAATGAGAACAATTTCCTCGTTTTTTAACATTTGCTGAGAAAACATTTTCAACTTCACGGTTATTCAGTGTATAATTTAACACAGATTAAAATTTTAAGTAAAAATATAATATTTATAAGAAATTATATATAAAAATAAACAGTTTTCTCTTCTGAGAACATTCTCATAAATAAATGTGAACTAAAGGGATAAATGTACTTTAAAAATTATATTTTTTACGTGAATACTCTTTTTATCTTTGTAATAACACCTTAATTCTTACATTTCAAATTTTATTTTGGGGGATTTATGCTATCGATTGAGTTTAACCTATTCAACGGAACTGTGGTTTTCATCATCGCACATATAGTAAATTTATTCAGTATATGGTTAATACATTTTATTTTGCACCAAAGAATAGTGGGAATTCCTTTTTATTTAATTCACCTTAAGGCTCACCATCGAATAGATTATGTGTCAAATTACAAGCTCGATTTTCTCACATTTGTTGAGTACATGGTTTGGACATTACTGACCCTCTCCTTTTTTGCTGTGTATCATTTTCTTTTTGTTGACTGGATTGCTTGGGTTTTTATCGGCGAAGGTGCAATAGTTGCCACTTTTACCCATTATGTACATGATCAATATGACAGTAAAAACCCCTGGATGATACGATACACCTGGTTTGTAAAAAGCAGAAAACTACATCGAACTCACCATAGTTTTAAAGCTGAAGTTGGATGTTTCGAGCCCTTTATGAAAGCAAAAAACTATGCCTTTGGTGGTCCCCTAACAATAAACCTAGCAGATCATTGTTTAGGAACCTTCGCATCATCGAAAGGTGGTGAGTCATGACCTCTCAAGCGTTAATTGATGGTTTTTTTAAAATTGAACGCCGTTTTCCTCAAGTAAGAAAGGCTCTTTGGCGCACATTATATGGCTTCCTCGCATGGAGGTTTCCTGCTGATGAATGGTTTTTTATGAATTATGGATATTGTTTTGATAATTCCGAATTTGCTCCAAAACTCTTGGACATTGATGATAGAAATCGTTTTTTTATTAATCTATACGCCTATACTTTGGGACAGACAGATGTCATAGACAAAGATGTTCTGGAAGTTGGCAGTGGACGAGGAGGAGGCAGTGAATGGATTGCTCGTACACAACAGGTCCGTTCAATGACAGGTGTTGACCTATCAGAAAATGCCATTAACCTTTGCAAAAAGAATCACAAGCCACCCCATCTAACCTATAAGCAGGGAGATGCAGAAAAACTTCCTTTTGACAATCAATCATTTGATGTTGCTTTAAACATTGAGTCATCCCACCACTACCCTTTAATGCCAGTTTTTCTTCAGGAAGTTGAACGGGTTCTCAGACCAGGAGGATATTTTTGTTTGGCTGACTATAGAGACTTACCGGATGTTGAGACCTTTAAGCAACAACTGAAAGAATCTCCCCTTGAATTACTGGATATCGAAAATATTACCCCCAACGTTATTAAAGCACTTGAGTTAACCAATGCCATGAAGGTCGATCTAATAGAAAAACATGTACCTCAATTTCTCAGAAAAGAAGTGAAGACCTTTGCCGGAGTAAAAGACACCGAAATACATAATCAATTTGTTCGGGGAGATTTAATTTACCTGAGTGCCTTATTACAAAAGAAAGGTTAAGAAAGAGGGTCTAACTCCCAACCTAAATTTACCTCCCAGCCACATGGCTCTCGGTAATTAGAGATTATTCAAGGTTAAGCAGCTAACCTTGGAAATATTGTTCGGGGTTTTCGTAAAGCTTAAACGTCCAATCTCCGACTTCTTTGAGTTTATTTAAGATTGTTTCGGTCTCGTTATGGTTGTAATGCTCGCTTTTATTCTGATTTTTTATTTCCGGTAATGACGTAACTGATTTCTGGCAAAAAACCTTTTCATACAAGCTGTTTTGCTTAAGAATATCTTCGTAATAAACAATTTCAACATGTTCTTTAAATGTAAGAATTCTTTTACTTATTAATTCATAAATTTCCACCTGCTTTGTGAGAACATCCTTATTTGACTCTGCAATAGTTCTAAGCTCAGGCCAATATTTTTCTCCTGCGGGCATTCGTCCCTCGCTAATGGGAATATGTAAAGATCTCCAGGATTTAATTACTGAAATGGGGTTTCTGACAACAACAAGAACGGAAAACCTTTCTTTTTCCAATAATTGAGGAAGAATTGAGAGAAAATGAGCGTTGTGTTTATAAACTAAATTAAAACCATTATCCTTTACCATAACTTTTTCATCACCTACTTTAAAAACGTCTTCAATACCTCCACCTTCTGTTCTTTGGTAATAGTTTGTAAGAGTTTCTCCCTTCACCGGTACCCTGTTTATCACCACCCCTTTTTCAATAATAAACTCCCTTGTTTTGTCATATTCCTCTTCAAGTTTTTTAATATATTCTTCAACAGAGGTTGTTTCTTCAATTATTTTTACGATACTGTCTGGTTCACTGAGGCACACAGAGTTTTCAAGGATATTGATCAAGGTAGCACTTAAAGTTGTACCAGCTCTTGGAAATCCGGTAAGTATTACATCTTTTTTCATTATTTCATTCATGGATTGTAAAAAAACTCTATTTTCTCATGCTTGCCTTATATACCTTCAAATGTTCTTCAGCACATTTTTTCCAACTAAATTCTTTTGCCCTTTTCAAGCCTTTCTCAATTAACTCGTTTTGTAGTTTCTTGTTCGATAAAATTTTATCGAGAATAGCTGTTATTTCATGAACGTTGTAAGGATTGACATAGAGGGCAGCATCGCCTCCGATTTCTGGCATTGAATAAACATTAGAGGTCAAAACAGGAGTTCCACAAGCCATTGATTCAATAATAGGCATACCAAAACCTTCATAAAAAGATGGAAAAGCAAAAACATCAGCAGCATAATAAAACAATGGGAGATCATCATCCTCAATAAATCCAGAAAACACTACTTTTTCCTTCAAGCCGTTTTTTGCCACATATTCTTTTACTTCAGGAGGTTTACTCCCTCCAACCACAAGTTTATCGTTGCTCTTAAGAGTTTTCATTGCCTCAAGGAGTCCAAATATATTCTTTCTTTTACACTGATAAGCACTTAAATGAAAAATAAAAGGAAAATCTATTCCATACTTTTCCTTCAGTTTGTTTCTGCATACTTCCGGATTCAATGGTGTATATTCTTTGCCTACCCCATGGTGAATTACATGAACTTTTTCTTTTGAAATGGACAATTTTGACGAAAGAATTTGTTTCATAGATTCTGAATTAACAATCATTGAGGTAAGCCTTTTACCAATAAACCATCTCCATTTCAAGAACTCCTTATAAGCAGTAAATTTTCCCTTCAAACCATGAATATCACAAAGTTCATTTGGCAAAGATAAGTTTGCCATACCATGATTTGTGGCAACTAACTTGATGTTTTTGTCTGTAAAGGCAAGGGGTATGGGCGGGGAATGTCTTCCGGTATCAGGAACATGAAGCATGTCGATGCCTTTGGATAGAAGCTCTTTGATAAATTCCTTCATTTGGGAAAGTGTCAAACTGTATAAATTGTGGGGAAAAATAATCTCTTCCTGTGAAGTATATATTTCAGAAGGCATCTTCATGCTATGGATAAAAACAAACTCAACCTCTTGGTCACCAATTTGAACTAAGTTCTCGACCAAATGTTTTGTAACAATTCCAACACTGGTTAATCCAGCACCCTCCGTTCCGGTATCAATAGAATGGGTTAAAATCCCAACCTTCATGGCTTTCATGCTTCCTGCTTATTCACAATCGAATTACTACAGGTAGCTTTTAAGTCAACAACCCCATAAATTTCCTCCAAACCCTTTGAAACAATAACAAAATCAACTGCATGGGTCTGACGTTCGATGAGCGTTGTAATATTGGCTGATTTATAATCCTGCAACGCAAGTGTTACTGAATATTCTCCCGGAACCAATGATGCCTTAAACTGAAAATACATTGTTGCTTTTTTTCTGTTGTTTTCAGAAAATTCCCATTGAATTGTTTCATCGCTCCTTATACCGTATATGTTGTATTTCTTTGTGTCCTGTAAAATAAAAAGCATTTTGGGGTTCTTTACGGTTTCATCAACTTCAGAAACAATTTTTATCGTTATCAATTCCTCTTTATTGTAGAATTTCGTTTTTTCACCATCCCTAAGGCATTCAACGGACTCAATATGCCCCTGCTGGCTCCCAAAAGCTATA
>JADGAW010000163.1 GCA_015231815.1 Nitrospinota bacterium | reverse complement strand
ACCGGGTAGAAGAACAGCGCAGAGAATTGACTATATTCTCACCCGTTTGACTTTTGGCGGAGCAATTTATCTTTCAATTGTCTGTATAATACCTGATTACTTAATTCGATTTATGAATGTTCCCTTTTATTTTGGTGGAACAGGTTTACTGATTGTTGTTGGTGTGGCAATGGATACCATGGCACAAATCGAGTCGTACATGGTTACGCGTCATTACAAAGGTTTTTTAAGCAGCGGGAAAATAAAGGGTAGGTAAATGAATATAATACTTTTAGGACCACCGGGGGCGGGAAAAGGAACTCAGGCAGCATATATCGTAAAAAAAATCAACGTCCCACAAATTTCTACGGGAAATATTCTTAGAGAAGCAGTTGCAAATAAAACAGAATATGGATTAAAAGCTCAGGAATATATGAATCGGGGCGATTTGGTAACGGACGAAATCGTTATTGGCATTATACGGGACAGAATTCAGGAAAGTGACTGTCAAAACGGATATATTCTTGACGGTTTTCCACGAAATAAAGAACAATCAATTGCATTAGACAGTATGCTGCAGGAGTTTGGTCATTCAATTGACAGAGTATTTGATTTCAGGGTAAGCGAAGAAAACCTTTTAAAGAGATTACTTGGACGGTTGAACTGTTCTAATACTTCCTGTGGTGCAGGCTATCATGAAGAATTCAAGAAACCAAAAGTTAAGGGAAAATGTGATGCTTGCGGCAGCGACCTTTTTAGAAGAGCAGACGATAATAAGGAAACTATTCTGAACAGAAATAAGGTTTATGAAGAAACTGCCGGACCAATTAGAGATCATTACAGCGAAATATTAATTGCAATTGATTCAGACAAAGAAATATCTGAAATTAATGCAACCCTCGATAAGCATCTGTAATAACACTCATCGTTGTAAGAGCTTTAAACTGTAGTTTTGCCAAAGTGTTTAAAGACCAATCCTTCAATGTCCACAATAAATAAGAGGCTAATCTCATGGCTATTACCTTAAAATCTCCTTCAGAAATAGCCATTATGAAAAAAGCCAATGAAATTGTTGTAAAGGCTCTTAATGCAGTTGAAAAAAACATCAAGCCGGGAATTTCCACCTACGAATTAGACTCAATTTGTGAAGCAACAATAAGAGAGAATGGGGGAGACCCAACATTTAAAGGATACAAAGGTTTTCCATCAGCTCTTTGTATTTCATTAAACGAGGAAGTTGTTCATGGAATTCCCTCTAAAAAACGAAGAATAAAAGATGGTGATATTGTCAGCATTGACACAGGTTGTCGTTTTGAAGGATTATGTGGTGATTCTGCGAGAACCATTCCCGTTGGTAAGGTCTCTGAAAAAGTTCAAAAACTTCTTGAAGTAACAGAACAGTGTCTCTATGCTGCGATAGATAATTGTAGAGCAGGGAAACGACTTGGTGATGTCTCAAACGCAATACAGACTCTTGCAGAAGAGCATGGTTATGGAATTGTTATTGATTTTGTTGGGCATGGAATAGGGCGTTCGCCCCATGAAGAGCCTCAGGTTTCCAATATGGGTGAAAAAAGTAGTGGAATTCTTTTGCAACCAGGTCTGGTTATTGCCATTGAACCAATGGTTAACCTCGGAACTGGCAATGTTAAAGTTCTTAATGATAAATGGACTGTCGTAACAAAAGACCGTAAACTTTCTGCTCACTTCGAGCATTCCGTTGCCGTAACTGATGGCGACCCAATAGTTCTCAGCGAAAATATCTTCAAGTAACTATTTCCCTATACAGAAAGAGGAAAAAATTTGGTCAAGAACCTCTTCATCGGTAATTGAACCAATAATTTTTTCGAGGTGGGACTGGGCTTTGTTGAGAAAGTTCACCACTACTTCCTCAAACTCTCCGGTATCACAAGCCTTTTTCGATTGCTGAAGTTCGTTAATACATTTTTCAATAAGTTCCTTTTGGCGCATATTAATAAGAAATGACTTCCCGAGTACCTCTTCTGCTGTATGTTTTATGGAGGCAGAGATGGCATTCTTCAGTTCCTGAATATTTTGTTCATTTTTTGCTGAAATTTGAATACATTGTTTTTTCTTTGGGAGAAATGACAGGTCAAAACCAGAAGAAATATCTATCTTATTAAGAACAAAAATAACCTCTGCCTGAATATCTTTCAGATAGGAGGTGTAAATCTCCTGAAACTTTGTAATATCAATTGGTTGTGTGGCATCCAGCATAAATAAGATGGTGTTAGCGTGGGATATCTTATCCAGTGCCTTATTAATTCCAATGGTTTCCACAATATCTTGAGAGTTTCGTTTAATTCCTGCGGTGTCAATCAGGTTAAGCTTAATGCCGGAAATTTCAACTTTATGCTCAATTAAATCTCTTGTTGTTCCAGAGATATCGGTGACGATTGATTTCTCCTGTCCAAGAAGACAGTTAAGAAGGGAGGATTTTCCAACATTTGGTTCTCCGAGAATAAGAACATCCTCTATATGGATATCTTCGTTAAAAGCAGATTGATTCAGAAGTTCCGTTACGGCACTCAATACGCCATCAATTTTTTTTCCGTCAACATGTACTTCAACATCTTCAGGGAAATTAATTGATGTTTCAAATTCAGCAACAAGGTCAATAAGTAAATTCCTTATCTGGCTGATTTCCTTATTAAATGCCCCGTCAAGGTTTTTTCGGGCAAGCTCCAGATATACATCATTTTCCGAGTTAACAATATCGTTAATTGCCTCTGCCTGCGTAAGGTCTATTTTATTGTTTGCAAAAGCTCTCCGGGTAAATTCTCCATGTTCTGCTGCTCTTGCTCCATGCTGAATAAAAAGAGAAATAATTTTTTTATAGATAAAGTTGCCGCCGTGACAGATGATTTCAAAAAGGTCTTCCCCGGTGTAACTTTTTGGAGCAAAATAAGGAAGCAATACAATGTCGTCAATATTTATACCTTCTTTTGGGTCGTGGATATATCCATAACGTATAAGGTTATGAGAAAGTTCTTTTTTGGTTTTGGGGATGAATAATTCGGTAATAATACGTTTACTTTCTGCACCAGATATACGTATGACATTCAGGGATGCAGAGGATGAGGGAAAGGTTGCGAGGGCAACAATGGTTTCCAAGGTTTACTTCCTTTTTTTGCGGGGACCTTTTTTCTTTTCCTGTTTTTTCTTTTTTGTTGGTTCGGTAGCAGTTTCAGATGATTTCTCAGCACTAATTTCTTTTGGTTTTTCCTCTTTAAACTTATACTCTTTAGGGGTGGTATCTACTTGCTGGTAAATGTACCATTGCTGTGAAATGGTTAATACGTTGTTAACAACCCAGTAAATAACCAGTCCGGCAGGAAAGTTCATGAAAAGAAAAGTGAAAATTAGGGGAAGAAACATCATGATTTTTTGCTGCAACGGGTCGCCCATTGGTGGAGATATTTTTTGCTGAACGAACATTGAAATACCCATGAGTACCGGGTAGATGTAATAAGGATCTGCGACAGAAAGGTCATGTATCCATAAAATAAACGGAGCTCCTTTAATTTCAATAGAAACGAGAAGAACGTTATAGAGAGCAATGAATACCGGTATTTGTAATATCATAGGTAAACAGCCCCCCATTGGATTCACCTTATTGGTACGGTAAAGGCTCATCATCTCTTCGCTTAACTTCTGTCGGTCGTCCTTATATCTTTCCTGAATAATTTTAAGTTGAGGAGTAAGTTCCTTCATTCTTTTCATTGAGTTAAAGCTCTTTTTCGTTAGTGGGTAGAAAAGAATTTTAATTAATATGGTTAGGATAATAATTGACCAACCCCAGTTGCCGGTATAGCTGACAATAAAGGTGAGAAACTTAAAGAGGGGCATGGCAAAGAAACTAAAAATCCCGTAGTCTTTTAAGTAATCAAGGGTTTCAGAATATTGAGCAAAAGCACGGCTGTCCTGAGGTCCAATATAAACTCTAACTTGTGTATTGGAGGGGTCGGTTCCTTTTCCATTAAGATACTGAAATCCGCCTATAAGCATTTTCCCGTAATTGTCAATTGTTGCGGTAATTGCACTTGGTGGGTTTTTCGCATCAGGTAAAAGAATTGAGGCAAAATATTTGTTAGCTACACTCATCCAGTCAATTTTCCCCATAAATTGAACAGGTTTTTCATAATCGTCAATATGAAGAGTTTCCTTTTTGTCATTAATAAAGGAAACAATTCGATTGTATTCGAAAATATCGTATCCATGTGCGGCACTAACTATTCCAGGGCCAAGATTAACTATTATGGATTTATCAAAAACTTTTTTAGGGTAAAGTTGAACATTAAAGTCGAAAACATATTCGTCTCTGTGAAAAGTCAGACTTTTTGTTACCTTAATATTTTCATCTTCATACACAAATATCAACTCGTCTTTCTCTGATTTGATTAAGTCTATTTTTGTTTTATTTACGGAGAAATTAGCTGTTTCTATATATGCCAGTCTTTGGTCGATAAATTTAACTGAGAGAGGAAACTGGTTAGTTGTCTGCTGAATGAGATTTATTAAACCAACTTTTCCGTTTTCATCCTCAAGGTCGTATTTTTTGAGGATGAAGTCTTTTATTGCAACTCCCTGAGTATCTAATGTAGCTGAAAATAGTGGTGTTTCAACGTTAATTATGGTTCCGGCAGCGACATTTTGAACCTTAACTTCTTTATCTACCGGCTTAATATCTTTTTGAACAACTTGTTCTGTATTTGTAGAAGAAATGGTGTTTTGTTGTTCTCCTACAGATTTAGTAGCGCTTTGTTGTTCTACCTGTTGTGCTTCATTAGCCCGGTATGGTTGGAGTACGAAGTAATCATATCCAACAAAAAAGAGGATTGAGGAAACTAAAGCGATTATTAATCTTTTTTCCATGAACGTTTGTTATTTTAAATAGTCAAAACCACCCTTGTGAAAGGGGTTACACTTTAATATCCTCTTGATTCCCAGATAGGTTCCTTTGAGAACGCCATATTTTAAAACTGCATCAATGTAGTATTGGGAACAGGAAGGATGAAAACGGCAAGTTGGCGGCAAAACCGGAGATATAACAAGCTGGTAAAATCTAGCCGGAGCTATTAATATTTTTCGCAGCAAAAATAATGTCCTTTTGAAGGTTATAAAAGGTCAAATCATCTTTTTCCGCTCTACCGTTGATACTCACTTTTATATCAAGCCCCTTAAAGAGCTTTTTATTTAAACGGAAAGCTTCTCTGATTAATCTTTTATATCGGTTTCTATCAACAGACAATTTACAGATTTTCTTTGGAATTGCAATGAACATTCTTCCACAGGAATAGCTTGAAGGAAGGTGTTTAAGAAACAGGTGTTTTGTTCTGAAACTTTTTCCTTCCTGATTAACAGCCGCTATTTCCCTGCTTGAGGAAATTCTGCAATGCCGGT
>JADGAW010000162.1 GCA_015231815.1 Nitrospinota bacterium | reverse complement strand
CTGAAGACATACCGTGGGAATCAGTTTCTCTGGAAAAAAAGGTAGATTATGCCCGCACCATCAATAAAAAAAATATCAATGCGGAAAAAACCATTGTGGATGCAATAACTCTCCTGCAACATTACAAAACATATTCCCTCTTTGTAAATAGAAATCGATGTCTTGAACAGCTTATTCCCCGAACTGAGTATATTTGTATGGTTATTATGCAGGACGGAAGAAAAAGCTCCTCTCTGCATATAGGGAAAAGCAAACAAGGTGGTTACGAAAATATTAATATTTCTGATAAAGATCGGGAAGAAATGATTACCGACTGTAAAAGACTTCTTTACGCAGACCGTATTGAGCCAGGAACATACGATGTTATTTTTGACCCGGAATTCTCCGGTATTTTTGCTCATGAAGCTTTTGGTCATGGAACGGAAACCGATCAATTTCTCAAGAAGAGAAGTAAAGGAGAAGAGTATCTTGGCAAAAAAGTTGCCTCTGAACTGGTTAATATGTACGATTCTCCTGTAGTTGAAAATGCTTCTGCATCATTTATCTTTGATGATGAGGGTTTTTTGGCTTCAGAAACAGAAATAATTAAAAATGGTATTCTTCAAAGAGGAATTACCGATGGCTATTCAGGCTATAAACTAAACTTAAAAAGAACGGCGAACGGACGAAGGCAGTCCTATGCCAACAAGGCTTATTCCCGCATGACCAATACCTATTTCGGGTTGGGGTCAAACACCTTAGAAGAAATGCTGGCTTCAATAGAATCGGGGTACTTACTCAGACATCCTTCAAACGGAATGGAAGACCCAAAAGGATGGGGAATTCAACTGGAAGGATATTATGTTGAAGAGATAAAAGAAGGGAAGCTCACCGGTAAGGTTTTTTCTCCGGTGATTGTTACGGGCTATGTACCAGATTTATTGGAATCAATCTCTATGGTTGGAGATGAAATAGCAATAAGTGGTCTGGGGTTTTGCGGAAAAGGTCATAAGGAATGGGTAAAGGTTACCGATGGTGGTCCTTACTTAAAACTTGAATACAGCAATATATATGAATAACTCTCTCTACGTGACCTGAGTCACAGACATTTAAAACAATTATTTCTACACTTAATGAGAAAATAAACAAACAATTTATTGATAATTTTAAAATCGTTATAGAATTGTTCGGGGGAAGTTTTAAAGGTAACACTACCGTGAGAATAAACTGAGATACAAAATTAATGAAGCTTATATTTCATATACAATAATTTTAGGTTTAAGATGTACTCCTGAGAAAGCATTTATACGAAAACTTTAATACATGGAGAAAAATATGTTTCAGTTATTTAACAAAAGAGGCAATATCAATGAGTTTTTACAGAAAGTTTGCAACGAGAAAACTGACCTTTCCCAAAAGTTAACGGGTTCTGATTCACCGGGCTCCAACGGGTTTCTGATAAATAAACTTATTAACTTTGTTGAAGGTCTTTTTGCAAATCTGAGAATGTCTAATTCCAAAGTAGCAGCACGGGGTGTTAACTTAAAAGACGATATTGGGATGATTCAGGAACAATTAGGTCACTACGTAGATCAAGCGACAACAATTTCCTCTGCAACGGAAGAGATGTCAGCAACAGTAAAGTCAATTACTGGATTAACAGGAGATGTAAAAGGTGCTGCCGCTGAAATGAAACAAGTTGCCGAAGAAGGAAACGAAATCGTTTCAAATATTATTGTTAACATGAAAGAAATATCAGATGAGGTCAAGGAATCTGCTCAAGAGATTGAAGAACTGGGAAAAAGCAGCAAGACAATTGGTGATGTTGTTAAAGTCATTCAGGACATTGCTGAACAAACAAACTTGCTTGCCCTTAATGCCGCAATTGAAGCTGCCCGGGCAGGTGAGCAGGGACGCGGGTTTGCTGTAGTTGCTGATGAAGTGAGAAAACTTGCAGAAAGAACAACCAAAGCAACAACTGAAATAGGGGGAATTATTAAAAAAATTCAGCTTGGAACTGACAAGGCAGTAAAAATGATAGAACAAAATGTTGTAAAAGTAGAAGAAGGTGCAATTTCCACAGATAAGGCAGACACCTCACTGAAAAACATCCTCAATGAAGCACAGCGGGTTGAAATGATGGTACACCAGATTGATTCAGCAATTGAAGAGCACGAACTTGCAACAATTGAAAGTGCAACAAGCGTTGAGTCGTTATTGAGCGGAATTCAAATGACTGCAGATCGATTAAGTAACGATACACTTCCCCATGTAAATGAAACAATTGCTGCAAGTCAGGCAGTTGATGCTCTCTTTGAAAATGTGGTCATTAACGACACTGCACTCATTCGTATTGCCATTGGCGATCATTTACTTTGGCTTGAAAGAATCGATAATATGTTAAATGGTAAGATTCATTTGGCTCCCACGCCTACACTTGGTGACCATACCCAATGTCGTCTGGGAAAATGGTATTTCACCAATGAGCATGAAACGTTGTTTCAGAATGAAGGTGCCCGCCGAATTTTCGAAGAACTTGACAGACCACATAAGCGAGTCCACGAAATATTTTTACAAATAATCAATGCACATAACAATGGTGAATCTGACAAAACAAAAAAACTGGAAGGTGAGTTACGGCAAACATCGAGAGCTATTGTCGGAAAGCTTGAAGAACTTGAACAAAGCCTTACATAGAACATTATAGAGATAAAGGTGAGGAACTCAATAATGCAAAGAAGAAAGGCGGAATTCCTAAAAAAGGAATTCCGCCTGTTTTTTGTTTTGAAATCCTGTTGCGTTAAGGCTTGGAATTAAGCTGATGCAATATGAAGAAGAAGGTCGCAAACTTTATTAGAGTAACCAACTTCGTTATCGTACCAGGAAACAACTTTTACAAAATGTTCGTTTAAGGCAATTCCGGCATCAGCGTCAAAAATAGAAGTTCGGGCATCACCAATGAAGTCGTTGGAAACAACTGCATCTTCGGTGTAGCCTAAAATCCCTTTTAAGGAACCTTCAGAAGCTGTTTTCATTGCAGCCTTTATTTCCTCGTAGGTAGCAGCCTTATCTAAACGACAGGTAAGATCCACAACTGAAACATCAGGGGTAGGTACTCTAAACGCCATACCAGTAAGCTTTCCGTTAAGTTCAGGAATAACCTTGCCAACAGCCTTTGCTGCTCCAGTTGAAGAGGGAATGATGTTTTGACCAGCACCACGTCCACCCCGCCAGTCCTTTACTGAAGGACCATCAACAGTTTTTTGGGTAGCAGTTGTTGCATGTACTGTAGTCATCAAACCTTCAACAATGCCCCAGTTGTCGTTGAGAACCTTAGCAATAGGAGCCAAACAGTTTGTCGTACAGGAAGCGTTGGAAACAATATTTTGTCCAGCGTAGGTCGTATGATTTACGCCCATAACAAACATCGGGGTATCATCCTTTGAAGGAGCAGAAAGCACAACTTTTTTGGCTCCTGCCTTCAGGTGAGACTCAGCAGTTTCCTTGGTGAGGAAAAGACCAGTGGACTCAACCACATATTCTGCACCAATATCACCCCATTTTAAGTCAGCAGGATTTCTTTCAGCAGTAACACGAATTTCGTTGCCGTTAACGACAAGCTTACCATCTTTTACGGAAACATCGCCTTCAAAACGACCATGGGTAGAATCATATTTCAACATATACGCCATGTAGTCAACATCCAACAAATCATTGATTCCAACAATTTGAATATCGTTTCGTGTAGCGGCAGCACGAAAAACCAATCTGCCAATTCTTCCAAATCCGTTAATACCTACTTTTATTGCCATGTGTAACTCCTTCTTAAATGGGTAATAGATTTTCAGTGATGCATGATGAGATTGGCAAAAGCCTTTCCTTTTTCAGGTCACTGTTATTAATTAAGCGATAATTCGCTTGTACCGATATTTTTATACTTCCTGAATTTCGTTAATCATTAACCTCCAATAATTTTGTGAACAGATGGGGAGGCAATTCGGTCTGTTACCGGAAGTTCGCCGATTAAAGGTCGGGCATAGTTTTTATAAGCGGTGGTTACATTATTATCACCATCAATAAACTCGTCAGGCATGTGCTTTGTCTTTCCTGCAACATCCTCAAGTTTAATGAGTTCATATTGGACAGCATAATCTCCGACCCGTTTTATTGCAATAGAGCCGTCAACGTTATGCCAGACGGAGAACTGTACCGCTCGTTCTCCAACTTCTCGAGCCTCATTTTTATCAGTTTCGCTAATACAACCAAGAAATGAACGTTGCATATATCCAAGAGTATCTGCCCGGACACGCTTGATTTTCGTCTTTGCCTTTATCAGTTCTGCCAGTAAATCACCTAAAGCCCCTGAACCAGAAAGCTGCACATTTCCATGAGCATCCTTTTCAACTTCTCCTGCCGCAAGGCTTGTCATAATAGGAGTTCCGTCTTTATCCTGAATTCCCTCTGAAACCGCAATAATACAACGACCATATTTCTCATAGTTTGTTTGCACATCCTTGATAAACTTTTTTTGATCAAAAGCTTTTTCCGGAAGATAGATTAGATGAGGTCCGTCATCCTCAAACTTTCTTGCAAAAACTGACGCAGCAGTAAGAAATCCGGCGTGACGTCCCATAACAACCCCAATATAAACACCGGACAAAGCTCTGTTATCCTGATTAATTCCTGAAAATGCCTGTGCTACATATTTAGCAGCAGAACCAAATCCCGGACAATGGTCGGTTCCAACTAAATCATTATCAATGGTTTTGGGAATATGTATGCACCTAAGCTCGTATCCCTGAGAAATTGCCTGATCGTTGACAATTCGACAGGTATCCGAGGAATCATTGCCACCAATATAAAAAAAGTAGCGTATTTCATGAGCCAGCATAACCTTAAACATTTTTTTACAATATTCAATATCCGGTTTGTCTCTGGTTGAGCCCAAAGCAGAAGCTGGGGTTAAAGCCACCTGCTCCAGATTATGGGTTGTTGCCTGAGTGAGGTCGTAGAACTCCTCGTTCACAATACCTGAAACACCATGCTTTGCACCATATATTTTAGAAATTTCAGGAAATTTCCGAGCTTCCAAAACAACGCCGACAAGACTTTGGTTAATAACGGCAGTCGGGCCTCCGCCCTGAGCCACAAGTGCTTTTCCAACAAGTTTTGCCATAGTATTGAGAATTAATAGTTAATAGTTTTTTTCCAAGACATTAGTCGCCAAGACATATATTAATAGAGCGAGCGGCATTAATAAGGTAATTGTCTGGTTTTACAAGGTTTAACCCTTTAACCGCCTCAGTAATTGGTACCGAAGAAATTTCATGACGTTGGCAAACGACCATTTGTCCGAATTTTTTCTCATGTACCAGTTCAAAGGCTTTTACTCCAAACTGTGTTGCCAAAATCCGGTCATAGGCGATAGGAATACCTCCCCTTTGAAGATGTCCTAAAACAGTAACCCTCATA
>JADGAW010000161.1 GCA_015231815.1 Nitrospinota bacterium | reverse complement strand
GGATGTGCGGTTGCTCAAACGGGGTGACTTCACCCCTTTGTCAGGAGAGTCACTCAACCTCGGTCTGGACAACAGGGTCTATTGGTATCGGGTTGACCTTGATATCGAGAAGGGCAGCGAAGTCCGATGGATTCTTGCTGCAGGTCTTCCTGACATGATGACTAAGGTCTATATTGTATCTCAGGAGGCCAAAGTGAATGAGGTCTTGCCTTGGAAATCTGCTAACAAATATTCCCATTTTGCTCTTAATTTTGTCGAGTCTGGAACATACACCATCTATCTCAGGGTTCAAGCAGCAATTTGGCATAGTGTCGAATTAAAAATAGAAACGGCTGATGCCCACGTTAAGTCGGCTTTTTGGTTTAATACCTTCAACGGTCTGTATTATGGCGCATTACTGGTGATGATTTTTTACAACATCTTCCTGTTCTTCTCCGTCAGGGACTCCGCATACCTTTATTACATTGCCACATTGATCAGCTTTGGTCTTTTTCAACTGTTTGCGGTGGATCGTAGTTTGGCTCGTTTTGTTGATGACCTGATATTTTTTAACCTTATGGGCCTTTGGATTGCTCTTATTGTGTCCATGGCAATCACGAGGTTCACCCAAAGCCTGTTGCACACCAGTGAAGCCTGTCCTCGATTAGACCGTCTGATGAACCTCCTTTTCCGGTATTATTTTTTTGTTGCCATTATTGGCCTGTTTACAAACCATAAAGTGATGAGTTTTTTGGTCGTCCCGCTGGGATTTATTATGCCTGGGCTTTTGGTTACTGTCGGTATATTTGCTCTTCTGGCTGGACATAGGTCGTCGATTTACTACTTAACTGGGTGGGGAGCTTATCTTTTTGGATTAATAGGTTTTACTATGGCAGCTATTGGTGTTCCTTTATTTGGTTTAAGTCCTGAGGAAACAAGTTGGCTTTTCAAGGGAACCTCCATTTTTGAAGTAACCCTCTTTGCTTTGGCTTTGGGTTCCCGTTATAACGAAATGAAGGCGAAAGTAATTGAGTCCCAGCAGAAAGTCATTGAGCTAGGGAAAGAACAAACCCAAAAGCTTGAGGAAAAGGTTCATGAGCGAACGAAGGAGCTTGAGGAGGCGAAGGACGAGGCCGAGGGGGCGACGGTGGCAAAGGGTGAGTTCCTTGCCCGGATGAGCCATGAGATACGGACACCGATGAATGCGATAATTGGACTTACCCATCTTGCTTTGAGGACAGCCTTGAACCCGAAGCAGCAAGATTATTTAAAGAAAATCAACAGTTCCTCACAGGCCCTGCTCGGGATTATTAACGATATCCTTGACTTCTCAAAAATTGAGTCCGGCAAACTTGCCTTGGAGAAAATAGAATTCAATATGAGTGAAGTCATTGATAATTTGGTGACCATCATTTCCGTAAAGGCGGAGGAAAAAGGGGTTGAATTTCTTCTTGCAATTGACCGGAATGTCCCCCAACATTTTATTGGTGATCCGCTTCGGCTGGGACAAATCCTCATAAACCTTGCGGGAAACTCCATTAAATTCACCGAACAGGGCGAAGTTGTGGTTGCTCTTAAACTGGTCAAGACGGTTAACGAAGAGTGCGTTATACATTTTGCTGTTCGTGACAGCGGCATTGGCATAAGCAAGGAGCATATGCAGTCTCTTTTTGAATCCTTTTCTCAGGCGGATGGTTCCATTACCCGTCGTTTTGGGGGAACAGGACTTGGTCTGACAATATCCAAACAACTGGTGGAACTTATGGGTGGAGAATTAAAGGTTGAAAGTGAACTGGGAAAAGGAAGTGTCTTTTCCTTTGAAATTCCTCTCGGTGTTGTTGCAGAGGCAAAACCTGAAGTTACTAAAATCCCAGAAACCCTTAAAGGAAAGACCGCCCTTGTGGTTGATGACAACGCAACCAGCAGGGAAATTTTATCAACCATGCTCAAAGACTTTTTCTTTACCGTCGAAGAAGCATCTTCGGGACAAGAAGCTCTTCAAAAATTCAAAGAACAATCTACGGGCAGTAAAGGTTCCTATGACCTGATTATTATGGACTGGAAAATGCCTGAAATAGACGGTATTGAAACAGCAAAAAAGCTCAAGGAGATGTCAGGATCAAACCATCTTTCCATCCTTATGGTGACTGCTTATGGACGTGAGGAGATTGTTAATGCTTCGGAAGATGCAGGACTTGATGGTTTTCTTACTAAACCCATCAGCCATTCATTATTACTCAATACCATATATGAACTATTTGGTTACAAGGAGCTTCTTACGGCTTCTTCTTCCATGGCCACTTTAAGGCAAGGAAGTGAAAGTCTATCATTACGGGGAGCAAGGGCTTTGCTTGTAGAAGATAACCTTATTAATCAACAAGTAGCTACTGAACTTCTTCAACAGGAGGGTCTTGTTGTCGAACTTGCACAAAACGGTTTTGAAGGTGTTGAAAAGGCCTGTTCGAAGGAATATGAGATTGTTTTTATGGATATGCAAATGCCGATAATGGACGGTTTGGAAGCAACAAGAAAAATTAGAGAGAAGGGAAAAGATCTTCCCATAATTGCCATGACTGCCAATGCCATGGCTGGAGACAGGAAAAAGACCGCTGAAGCAGGAATGAACGCCCATATAGCAAAACCGATAAATCCTGACGAATTGCGGAAAATATTAAAACAATGGATTGTCAGGACTAAAGTGGAGGACGCACCTGAAAAAACGTTACAAGACGAAAAAAAAGAACCACAGGAGTTGCCAAAGGTTGAGGGACTCAACGTTCAAGAAGCTCTATACAATATGAGGGGCTCATCTGAATTGTATAAAAAGCTTTTAAAGATATTTATGGAAGACAATAGTCACTTTATTGAAAAAATAACGGAAAAAATTGATAAAAACGAAACAAAAACAGGGCATATAATGTCCCATACTTTAAAAGGTACAGCAGCTTCTATGGGAGCAAAGAACATCTCGGCTATTGCGGAAAAACTTGAATTGGCTTTTAAGGAAGAGAGAATTAAAGATGCCCAAAATATCTTGGCGGAGTTGGATACATTCCTTACCCCCTTATGTGAAGAATTAAGAGATTTCTTCTCCAAAGATGCTGGCATGTCCGCTTTTCATGATGGACAAAAAAAGGCAAGCAAGGAGGAACTCCTCAGTCTCATCTCCAAATTGCGGCAATATCTGGAAGAGGGAAACTCATGCGCTGAAGAAACTGCAGAGACGTTAAAGCAATCCGCAGGAAAGGATTTTCAGGAAGAAATAAAAAACATTGTCGCCCTTATCGACGACGTGGAGTTTGAGGAGGCTTTACCACTCCTTAAAAAAGTTGAAAACCAACTTAAGGCAAAGGAATCGTTATGAAATGACCAATCAGAATTCACACTGGGTGAAGATTAAACTGCGAGTCTATAAATTTAAGGATATGAATAAATTGGTATCAGATATAATGTTGTGGCTGTAAATCTTTAGACTTCCTTAACGGATATAAAAAACAAACTGTTTCAATGAAATTAAATAATATAACAATTATTCTATAAAAGGAGAACATAGTATGGCAATTCAATCGGGAGTAGGTATTAGTCATCACCGTAACCCTCAAGTTGCTGGTAAAGAAGCAGTAGAAAAAGCACTTGCATCAGGAATGATTGAAAAAGCGGACTTCATCTTTGCTTTTGCAACTGTCGGCTACAATCAGGAACAGGTTATTGCTGCGATTCGTAAAGCAACTGATAACACTCCATTAACGGGGTGTTCTGCCGAAGGTGTTATTGTTGGAGGAGAGGTTGATGAATCAAACTTTTCTGTTGCAGTTATGGTGATTAAGTCAGATACCATTCGTTTTAGTCATGGAATTGAAGTTGGACTCAAAGAAGACCCAAATGGAGTTGGAGAAAAAATAGCTCAGGGTTTATCAAAGCATGCAGCAGATGATGCATTAGCTCTTTTTCTTTTCCCCGATGGTCTGACCATAAATTATGATGCTCTAAAAAGTGGTATTACCGAAAACATCAATCTCAACACGCCTCTTCCTTTTTTTGGTGGAGCTGCGGGAGATAACTGGAAATTTGAAAAAACGTATCAGTATTGCGATGATACCGTAACATCAGATGGTGTGGCATGGTCGTTAATGAGCGGTACTGCAAAAATTCTTTCCGGCGTAGGACATGGATGCATTCCCCTTGGAATAGAGCATAAGGTAACAAAAGCAACAGGCAACACAGTTTATGAAATTGATGGAAAACCTGTTTTAGATATTCTAAAGAATGATTACCTGACTACTCAGGACATCAACGACTGGACAAAAACGTTTCAGACCTTTACGCTTGGGCTACGAGCACCCCAAAAAATGGCGGACTATGATCAATATATTATTCGAACAATGGTCGGTGGCATTAACATGGAAAATGGTGCAGTAACATTAGCGACTGAAGTAAAAGAAGGGGAAAGTATGTGGGTTGCTCGAAGAGATTTCGACAAGATGGCAAACGATAACAGAAAGACCCTCAAACATATATTGAATAATAGATCAGAAACTCCATTCAGTATGGTTTTTCAGTTTGAATGTATTGGGCGGGGAAAAGTATTTGTACCCGATAAGATAAAACAGGAACTTATTACAATCCTGAGAGAAGAAGTCGGTCTTGAAGTTCCGTGGATTGGATTTTATACCTATGGAGAAATTGGTCCGGTTGGAGAAGATAATCATTTCCATAACGAAAGTATGGTACTTATGACAATTCAGGAATAATTCCAGAAATACCACCATACGTTAATTATTTAATACACTATGGAAAAAACGTCCGAAAAACTGGAACAAGACAACCAGAACCTGAAAGAGCAAATCAAGCATCTGCTTAAAGCAAAACATGACCTTGCTCTCATGCAGTCAAAGGCAGAAGACCAGCTCACCCTATATCAGGAACTTTACGAAACAGGAAGCAAAATAACTTCGACCTTTTCCCTTGATGAAGTTAATGCTGCAATTCTGAACTTTGTTATTTACAAGCTCAACCTTGAACGTTGCATTATTTATCTAAAAAATGAAGAAAGTTCTTTCTTTAATAATGTAGCAATGGAAGGCTATTACGATACAGAGGTGAAAGAATCTGTTGAAAACATCTCCATACAGATTGACCAGCTCAAGCTTGGTAATGAAGCATCCCTTCCGAACTTTATTCTCTCTTCTATGGGCGAATACTCCACATGTGTTGATTTTGTTAACCAACATTTTTTTATTCATGAATGGGCTTTTTTCCCTTTTATGAACGAGAAAAAAGAAGTAATAGGGTTTCTTATTGCAGGAAATTCTCAGGAAAATGCTGAATATTACAGTTCTGTCGCCAAAGACAGCGAAATATTTATTGGTCTGGCAAATGTTGCCAGCCTGACAAATACTGCAATAAACAATATCAACAGCTATGTTGCACTCCATAAAGAAGGGGAACTTCTGGAAACACGGGTTCAAAAACGTACAGAAGAGTTAAATAAAGAACTTCTTTCGAAAAAAGAA
>JADGAW010000160.1 GCA_015231815.1 Nitrospinota bacterium | reverse complement strand
GTAAAAATTTGTTTTAAGCATAAAGGGGTTGAAGGTTGCAAAATAAAAGCTGAAAAACCTGGCGCATTGCGTTTTTCCAAAAGAGTAGGAGTGGAAATTGAACGCTGGAAAAGTAAATAAGGTTTTGCTCGGACTTGGTTCTAATATTAATCCGCTAGAGAATATTCAGAAATGTCTTAAACTTCTCTATGACGAATTTACTGTTATTGCTGAAAGTTCTTTTTATTCTTCCCCACCAGTTGGTTATATTGACCAAAACAACTTTATAAATGGGTGTGCTCTTATCGAAAGCAACCTTTCACCAAACGACTTAAAATTCAATAAGCTCCGAGTTATTGAAAAGGTTTTAGGTAGAGAGAGGACGGGTAATAAAAATAGTTCGCGAACAATTGATATAGACATCCTCCTTTTTGGTGATTTAATTATAAAGGAAGAGGGAATTACGGTTCCCGATCCAGATTTGACAGAAAGAAACTACCTTTTAATTCCAGCCTTAGAAATTTCTGGTGAGATGATTCATCCCATCTATAAAAAAAAGCTTAAATGTTTTTCTCTTGACAGAAAAGGGTTGGAGTTAATCACTATAAGGAACCACAAGGACAGGGTAAAATGATCTGTTTTTCTCCTTCGACAATACATTGTTGAATACATAAGAATTAATAAATCAAAATTAAAAATGTCATTTGAAACCTACGTTATTTCCTGGAACCTTACCAAACGTTGTAATCTGAAATGCTCCCACTGTTACCTTGATGCTGAATTTCTCAATGGGACAGGAAGAGATACTCTTTCAACTCAGGATTGTTTCAAAATAATTGACCAACTGGCTGAGGTAAATCCTCATGCAATTCTCATCTTAACCGGTGGTGAGCCTTTGGTAAGAGAAGATATATACGACATCAGTTCCTATGCTGAAAAAAAGGGCTTTATGGTCGTTTTAGGAACGAACGGACTTCTCTTGTCGGAAAAAGTATGTAAAAAGCTCAGCGAAAATGGTATTTCCGGTATTGGAATAAGCCTTGACTCAATAACTCCAGACTACCATGACCAATTTAGGGGTTACGAGGGAGCCTGGCAAAAAACGGTCAATAATATTGACAATATTAAAAAAGCAGGCATTGATTTTCAAATCCAAATGACCGTTACCAAAGAAAACAGAAACCAACTGGAATTAATGGCTAAGTTCGCCCATGAGAAAGGAGCACGGGTTTTTAATATTTTCTTTTTGGTCTGTACCGGTAGAGGAGAGGATGTATCTGACCTCTCTGCTGAAGAATACGAAGAAACATTAACCCAGATTTATCATTTCCATGACAAGTTTGAGGGAATGATGGTTCGACCTAAATGTGCTCCTCATTTTAAACGAATTACCCATGAAATTGACCCTCAATCCCCTCTTCTCAAAGGATATGTCGGGGGTTGTAGAGCGGGAACAAATTATTGTAGAATTAATTCTGAAGGAATTGTTACCCCCTGTCCCTATATGGAAACGGAAACAGGAAACCTTTTAAAAGATTCCTTTAAAAATGTTTGGGAAGAATCACCACTGTTTCTTGAAATGAGAAAAGCAAAATACAGTGGTAAATGTGATATATGCGATTATTCACTTATGTGCGGAGGGTGTCGGGCTCGAGCTCTTGCAACCAATGGCAATATTATGGGAGAAGACCCTTGGTGTAGTTACCTTCCAGCTCTTGAAGCAAAAGATAAGGTAGTTAATATTCCGACGACGATTCAGTTTGGTCTTGAAGAAGTTTTCCCGGAGAAAAAGAATGAAGAGATTAAGGAGGTAAGCTGGCACCCGGAAGCAGAAAAAATGCTGGCAAAAATTCCTTTTTTCGCCCGAGGAATTGCAAAACGAGGAATGGAAGATTATGCGAAAACAGAGGGAAAAACAATAATTACTCCAGAAGATATGGAATTTGTGCGAAAAAAAATGACCCGTAGTTTTGGAAGAAAATCATAATAAAAGCTGCTCAAAAGACCAGATTCCCAATAAAACTCTTAAACTATTTGAAATTTTCTCCAATTACCAAAAAGTAGTGGAAGTTCGTAGTTAGAATGATAGGACAGAGGGGTAAAATAGTAAACTTAATTTAAAAACAAATATATTCGTTAGAGATTTACGTTCTCAACGAGACAAAAAAATGAAAGAATATTTTGACAGGCTTTTATTAATTTATAAGGTTAGACGAGAACAGGAAGCTTTTGAAACTGAGGTTCGAGATGTTTTTGGCAGCAAAATTAAAAGCACCAGACCCTTATATATTCTTATTGCTATATCGGTTTTTAGTTTTATTCTTCTTATTACCTTTTTTGCGACACTTCAGACAAAAAAGAACTCCCTGAAACAAAAGGAAGAAAAGGTTGAGGTTGTAAAAGTAAATCCTCAGATAACAAAAGAAAAGCCAAAGTCCATAGAAAAAGCTACAGAAAAGAAAATTATCCCGATACCACAAGAAGAACCCGTTAAAAAACAACCTTCTGTTGAAGTTCTTGAGAAAAGGGAAAAAGATAACTTTATTGAAAACAGCAGCCTCTTTGAAAAAGCTAATATTAAAGAAAAGAGCGGTACCCTAAATAGTAATGGTCAAAACAGTGAAGTCATTCATAAGGTTGTGGTGGAGATAACAGCAAAGAAAATTCCTGTTTATACCATCAACGATTTCTTAAGCAATGAAATAGGCTCACTTGAAAAAGGCACTTTTGTAGAACTGTTAGAAGAAAAAGAAGGTTGGTATAAGGTAAGGGATGCAGAAAGAAAAATCGGATGGATAGAGGTTACCGATGGTCGGGTGACGAGTACAGGATTAGACGTTTCATCTTTTAACAACCCCGCTAAGGCGAAAAAGGAACAATTACCTCTAAAAATAAAAAACTTTCTTGAACTTTGGATTAAGGCAAATGAGTCAAAGGATATTAATGCATACATGAACCTCTACTCAAGCGATACCAATAATGCTGGACTTGATTATAATAACCTGAAAAAAAGAAATACCGAAATCTTTAAAAATGCTCGATTTATTCTTGTGGGAGTAAAAAATATTTCAATTGAAAAGTCCGACAAAAAAGAGGTCACCGTTTCCTTTACCCGCTATTTTAATAACTCTGACAACACAAAAACAACCCGTAAAAAAACTATGGTTTTACGAAGAGAAGGTGATTCTTTTAAAATATATCGGGAAAGTTAGTTGCTCATCATAAAGTTCTGTAATGATTAAACTATTTAACATTTCAAAAACATACCCAGGGAAAATACATGCTCTTAGCAACATTAATCTCCATGTTGCAAAAGGGGAATTTATATTCATCGCTGGTCCTAGTGGAGCAGGGAAATCAACCCTTTTAAAACTTTTTTTTGCTGAAGAATTTGCTGAAGAAGGACAAATCATTGTTAATGGAATTAATCTGTTGAAAGTTAAAAGAAAAATGATTCCTTATCATCGGAGGTCTATAGGCATTATCTTTCAGGATTTTAAACTTCTTAACAGCAAGACAGTATTTGAAAATGTTGCCTTTTCTCTTATTGTTACTGGAGTGAAAAAGAAAAGTGAAATAAACAAAAGAACCTATGAAGCCATTAAACTTGTTGGACTATCAGATAAAAGAGATGCTTATCCCCTTAAACTGTCCGGCGGTGAGCAGCAAAGAATTGCCATTGCCCGAGCAGTTGTAAATGAACCTCCATTAATTATTGCTGATGAGCCAACGGGTAACCTTGATCCGGAGCTTTCCGTAGATATTCTGGATATTTTTAGAAGGCTGAACGAAAAAGGCTCTACAATTGTTTTCGCAACCCATAACCGGGCTCTTATTAAGTCCACAAATTTCAGGCGAGTTATTATCTCAAAAGGCAGACTTCTTTCCGAAGAGGACTTTACCTGAGTTATAAAAGAAAAGAGTACTACCATCTACGATGATATGTCTCCAGAAAAAATATTATGGAGAAAAATATGCTAATTGTCTTAAAGAATTATTCTCATTGATACATAAATCTTGATACAGGAATTTTACCCAAATTGATATAAAAAAAGGAGATCCATTTGCAAGTGATAAATCAGGGGCAATGGTATGAAAAGGTAATTTCAAATAACGTTATTATCTTTTTGTTGATATTTACCGTTGGTGTATTTATTTATGGCGATGTTCTTGGTTTTGAATTTTCGAAAGATGACTTTTTTTCTATCCTCCCTATTCCAGGAATTGCTGAGTTAAGTACCATACCGAAGTTTTTTATAAGTCCGGTTCAGTTCTATGTTCATGAAACAGAAACCCTTCACAACCTCCATTACTATCGTCCAATTGCAACATCTACATTGACTCTGGATTTTTTCTTCTGGGGAGTAAATCATCCGGGATGGTTTCACTTTGAAAACCTTCTTATTCATATTGTTAACAGTTTTATTCTTTTTCTTGTTTTTACTCATATTATCAAACGAGAAATAGCTCTTCTGGGAGCAATTTCCTACCTTGTTTTTCCTCTTTCAACAGAGATTATCTCAATCTATCATTATCGAGTTGATTTGACCGTTACTTTTTTTATTTTTTTAACCCTTTTGGTAACGGTAAAGGTTGAGGGAGATAAATGGAAATATTACGCTTCATTTCTTTTCCTGCTCGCAATGCTTTCTAAGGAAATTGGTATTGTTTTATTGATATTCATACCTTTTTTACGTCATTACGTCTATAAGAAAATCAATATAAGAGATATTTTCTTTATATGTCTAGCTCCCATGATTATTTACTGGTCTTTACGCTACAACGCCTTAGGTGGTTTTATTAGACCTGTTGATAATTACTTTAATTTAGATAATTTTTCTCAATTAAATATTACGTTTGGTGAAAAGATGGAAGTTATTGTTGATTCGTTTTTTACGAGAATTTACTGGGTTTTTTCTCCTTTTCAAATACCTTCAAGGGTATTACTGGGTATGGAAGGATATCGTTTTTTCTTACCAGGAATATTTTTACTGCTATCTTTAACGCTATCAGCTCTTTATTATTTGAAGAGAGGTAATGCTGTATCGTTGTCGTCTTTGTTTATTTTAACGGCTTGGTTTCCCCTATCATCAATTCTTGTTGCTGTCCCTGATTCTGTGAGTCCACGGCTGTTTTACTACCTTGCCCCTTGGATAATTTTGCTTCTTTTTCTTATCTTTGACAAACTTCCATCACGCTTTATAAAGAACTCCCTCATGATTTTTTGTATTTGTATATGGGGCAGTAGTGCGTATGCTCAAAAATATTGGTATAAGAATGACCTTGCAAATGCTTTAGGAACACTGGATTACTACCCTGAACATCCGGTATATTTAATGTTGACTGGAAGTGAATATAGAAAACGTGGGGAAGATGATAAGGCAATTGAATATGTAAAACGAAGTTTATTTAATCTATACAAAGAGCATAATGGTATAGAAGGAGCTATTGAAAATAGAGGAACAACGGTCAAGCATGCCCTTGCTATTCTGTCTGATTTATACATTAAGAAAG
>JADGAW010000015.1:11494-20199 GCA_015231815.1 Nitrospinota bacterium | reverse complement strand
TCAGCATGACCGGGGGTGTCAAGAAGATTAATAATATTATCTTTGTAGGCAAAGGACATCACCGACGTCGCAACAGAAACACCACGTTCTTTTTCTAAAGCCATCCAGTCGGAGGTGGTATATTTCTTCACCTTTTTTGCCTTAATTGCACCTGCTTCCTGAATTGCTCCACCAAAAAGGAGGAGTTTTTCTGTTATGGTTGTTTTACCTGCATCTGGGTGACTAATGATGGCAAAGGTTCGGCGTTTTTGTATTTCTTCGATGATTTCCATTTTTTGGGCAAGGTATAGGTAAAAGGCAGCTATTTTACTACTGACCGTTACTCTGTGTAAATGTTTATGGTAATTAAATCAGGAAATAATTTAATTTGGCAGGTTAATAATCTTTTGTTGGAACTTGCACAACAATCTGAAAATGGAAATTGAATTGGATAATTGATAGGGGAAGCATTGAACTCATTCTCATAAACGGCTTTGAGGCAGCCGTTGTATATCTTGAGAACTGATTTTGTCTGATACAGTGGAAAGCACTTTTCTCAACCGCTGTTTTCTTTTTTTAAGCCGCTAAAGTTTAATTTGTTTTTGTTGTTTTCCAACAGCTTTGAGAAATTTTTGTCTTCTTCGATTTTCAGTTTGAAGTCAAGGACCGGATTTATGTCAAAAGCTTTCTGAAGTTTCACCAGAGACATTTTCTCATTTCCAGCTAAGTAGTATGATTTGGCAAGGTTGTAATAGAGGGTTGAGTCATGAGGGTCATAGGAAAGAGCTTTTTCATAGTTTTGTATTGCTTCTTCAAATTTTCCTTGTTTTCGCAGGGCAATGCCTCTTCGGTTATAGAGGTGGGATGTTGATTCACCTAAGTTAATAGAATCATTGAAAATTCTATCAGCATCGGCAAAGAGTTCATTCTTCAGGCAAAAATCTCCTGCAGTAACATAGAGGAAAGTCTGTTTTGGATTTCTTTTAATTGCTTGCATATAAACCCTCAGAGCTTCTTGTATATTTCCCTGAAGGTCAAAGTTTTTTGCAAGTCCAAGGAAGTTCTTAACGAACATACCGTTAATTTTAATTCCGGCTTGAAAGGTTTTTTCTGCAATAGAATAGTTTCCCTCATCCATATAGAGAAGACCAAGGTCGTAGTGTACCTGAACATTGTCGGGCTCATACTCCAATACTTTTTTACAACATTTTTTTGCTTCTGAAATATCCCCTAGTTGGGAATAAGCAGTTTCAAGACCTTGATATGCACGAGGAAAATTTTCTTCAACCTGAATGATATGTTTATATATGCTAATTGCATCTTCAATTTTGTGCATTTCAATAAGGGTATTTGCTTTTTTATTGAGGATGTCAATATCTTCACCGCCAATTTCAAGAGCCTTGTTATAGCAGTAGATTGCGTCATCAAAGAGTCCTCTTTCCTGAAACTTATTTCCGGTGAGAACCAACTGTTGAATTTCTTTATTTAAAGGGGATTCTTCTTCTTTTTCAAAAACCTCCAGCAATTTTTCTCCAAGAGATAAAGGGGAGGTAGGGAAAACAATAAACTGAGCAGCTCCTGCCTGAAATGCGTTTTTAACGTCTGAGGGATTAAAGGACTTCTCCATAACAATAAAGTGAATGTCTTTTTCAATGGAGGATTTGCGAACTATAGACTTAACATGGTTAAGAAGCTGAATTCCTGTTTGTTCAGAGTAGCCAATGTCTAATGCATGAATACCACAAAAAATTAGGTCAACACTTTTAATGTTCTGAAAAAGTTCTTTCAGTAATTTGGAGGAATTGTTGGTGACCGTAATGTTTTTATGAAGAAAACCCAGACATTCAAGCATGCTTTTAATTGTTTCCCGTATTCCAATATCACCGCTGATGATATAAATTTTCTTCCTGTTAAACTTTTCAGAACGTTCCTGAAGTATCTTGAGCCGGTGTTGTTCATCGAAGACTAACTTTGCTCTTTCATCAGAAGAGTTTTTGATATTGTTATTGTCAGCCATTGAAGAGGATTGTCGTCTTTGGTTTATAAAAGAACAGGAACTAACTTCTTTGAAGTCTTAATTGTTGAGAAATTCAAAAACACGCTGATTCTTAAATAAAGAAAAACAGCGTGTTTAGAAGGTTATTGTAACGTAAACACTGTGAATCTGTTTTGAGAGCCGGTTTTCTTTACTTAACAGAATCGCTTAAGGCACTTCCTGCTTTAAACTTAACTACTTTCTTTGCAGCAATAGTAATCTTTTCCTTAGTTCTGGGATTAATACCCGTTCGTGCAGATCTTTGTTTAACGGAGTATGTGCCAAATCCAATTAATGTCACTGCTTCGCCATTTGAAAGTGCTTCAGAAATACCTTCGGTAACTGCCTCATAAGAAGCTTGCGCCTGCTTTTTTGTAACTCCAGCCTTTTGTGCAATTCTATCTACTAAATCAGATTTGTTCATAAAAAATGACCTCCAAAAAAAATAATAAAAATTTAAGGGTTTAGTATAGCAAATAGTAACGGAAAAATTGTTAATTAATTTTTTATTTATGGGGAATATTTGCTGTTTTAAGGGGGGGGGGGCTGAAATAATTTATTCTTTATTTATTGCTTTTTAAGTAATGTAAGAATTTCATCTCGATTGTTTTTACTTTGGCTGAGCATAATGACAAAGGGCTTTAAACCCTGTTTTGTCTTAATGTAGCCGGCATAGTTATATACTCCCGTTAATGTACCGGATTTTAGAAGAACACCACGTTTTTCAGATAAGAGAGAGGCATAGGGTTTAAACTTCTGTAAAACGTTGAGCATTTGTTGGGCTGTTATTCGGTTATCTCTGCTAAGTCCGCTTGCCTCAAAGAATTGTGCTCCCTTTAAGTCTTCATTAAAAAGTTTATGAACTATTTCACGGTATTGGTTTATTGCGCCGGAAAGGGTTTTTGGTGTTTCTTTACTGAGTTGCAATAAAATTTGGTTTGCAATGAAATTGTTGGAATATTTCAAAAGACTTTTAAGTATCTGTTCCAGCTTTTGAGAATTATGGTGAAGGTAATCGGGTTTTCTTTCAGGAGCCTTACTGAACTGGATTGTAGCAGAATGGGTGTCAATTCCTTCTTTATTACAGATAGCCAGAAATAATTCTCCAACATATTGTAATGATTCTGATTGCTTCATGGTGAGATTTATGCGTTCTTCCTGACCAGAGCGGAGTTTTTTTGCCTTTAGAGTTGTTAATGGAGTAAGTGGAGTTATGGGCTCTGCTGAATAGACCGTTCCGTTTTTTTGTTTACCGACAAATGCACTGTTGAAGTTTACAATTAAAGCACCATTCAATGCGTCATAAGGGTTGTTTGTTCCCGATGTTCCAGGAATATCTATTTCAGTAGCAAAATAACTTGCATCAAGGTTAAGTTGGTTAATGTGCTGAACTCCTAACTTTTTAAGGTGTTGGGCAATAAGAATCAACTCCTCACTTACCAGAGAAGGGTCACCCATACCCTTAAGCCAGACCTCATTTTCTTTTGCATAAACTGAAGTGGTAAAGCGGTGGTCGGAACCCCATTTTTCTAAGGCAACCAAGGATGTGAGAATCTTTACAATACTTGCAGGGACAAAAAAAGCATTACTGTTGTGGTCAACTATTATTTTCCCCGATTCGTTTGCCAACAGTACCGTTCCATTGCGAACCAAGCCTTTTATCTTTTTGCTTAAATCTGCGGCACTTGAATAAGAAGAAAAGAATAGTGTAAAGAGAAGGACGAAGGAAAATATTTTTTTTAGCAATAAACCCATGATGTTAGAGAGGAAAGGTTCGTAATATTTAAAGATCTAAACGTTGGAAGGTTTGAACGTTAGTAACGTTAAAAGGTTGAAGAAGATAGCTTTTAGAACAGTTCCGTAAACTCTTTTTTCGTGTCATTCGTATTTTGGACGTATTTTGGAGATTTTTTTTTTCTTTGCAAAAATGATAATTGGGAAGAGCTTCCGGGAATCTCTTTTAGTTAATGATATAGTTCAACGGATTTATCGGAACACCATTGAGAACAACTTCATAATGAAGGTGCGGTCCGGTACTTCTTCCCGAGCTACCAACTTTACTAATAATCTGTCCTCTTTTTACCTTTTGTCCTTCTTTGACGAGAAGTTTTGAGTTATGACCATATTTTGTAAGCAGCCCGTAGCCATGTTTTATTTCAACAAGGAGTCCATACCCATTTACTCTTCCAGCTTTTACAACAACACCTGCTGCAGGGGCAATAACCGGGGTACCTCTTTTCGCAACAATATCAATGCCTTCGTGCATTTTTCTTATTCCGTTAAATGGTGAAGACCGATAACCAAATCCTGAAGTAATCCATCCTTTTACAGGCCAGATTGAAGGAGTGGAAGCAAGAATTGAGTTTTGTTTGTTAAGGTAAATGTTAAGTTCTTCAAAGCTCTCTTTTTGCACTTTACTCATCTCGGTGAGCCGGCTAATATCGTCCTTTAAAAATTCAATTGCTCTTTGAGTATGGTTGTCTTCAATTAATTCATGAATGTCGATAAAATCTCTGTCCTCTGGTCCTCCCTTACCAAAGAAAGAATTTTCCTTTACTCCGAGAGCAGTGATTATTCTGACCTTATTGTCAATTTTCTTAAGTTCATTTAATTCCTGAGAAATGGTATTGACATAATTGGCAATTTTAGTGATATCACTTTTTTGTCTTTCCATTTCATTTGAACTAATTTTTTTTGATACCTTTATTGATTTAGTAAGCCGTTCAATATGAAGGTTTTCCTGATAGAGAAAATAGGAAAAAGCTGACATTCCAATAATAAGAAAAAGAGTAGAAAATGTACCTATGAGAAGAAGTTTTTTTGATAAAAAATATTTTTTTGGGGTATGAGAAAAGTCAGAGAAAACCACGAGACTTATATCTTTTTGAAATAAAGCCTTAAATGTTTTTTTCATAACAATATCATTTCTTATTGAACATATATGGGTGCAATTTGCTTTACATTATAAAACATAAACCTTTTATCACTGTTTATTTACTCTGTTTTGTTAAATTTAATAAATTTATTATCTACTCTGAAAAATAGAGATAGAACCTGACGATTGATGGGACAAGCTTTGAACTCATTCTCAGAAACGGCTTTGAAAATCCGTTCAAAGCTTACCCCATCAATGCTCTCAAGAGTTAATTGGTTTTTATCTCTATTTCTCAACTACTGAATTCTTTGATAATAAAGTCATAGGAGGGAGTAAAATTACTATTCATATAGTGAATATTAACGATTTAAAACCAAAATGTATGAAATCTGCTCCCATTTGTTTAGTGAAATATTGCTTATTTTTTCTTTCTTTTTTTTTCATAACACAGACACTTTATGCAGATGAGGTTAATGTTTTCTTTCAACAAGGCGTTGAGTATCAAAAAAATGGTCAAACAAAAGAAGCAATTGAACTTTACCAAAAAGCGTTGCAATTGAACCCTGATTTCGCTGAAGCGCATTATGAAATTGGCTGGAGCTATTGGGTTTTGGGAAAGTGGAAGGATGTTGTATTTCATTGGAGAAAAGCAAAGAAACTTGGGTTTGAAAAGGAAGATTTTGAAGATTCCTTTAAGATAGCCAATGCCCGTTTAAAGGGGAAAGGGTTAGAGGTTGTTCGTGTTGCAATGGGAACCAGCGCAACGGCTCAATTTGCTGCAAAGAAAAGCAATAATGAGGAAGGTGAAATGAGTGAAGAACCTCAGGAGTCTTTGTCAATGCAACTTGTTGCCCGTTTTCAACAATACAATAATAAACCTGAGAGTGAATCTGACCACTACGATACATCAATTTTTTCTCCAAAATCAGTAACCTTTTCATTGGATGGGAAAAAAGCCTATGTTAACTCTTTGGAAGGGCTAGCAACCGTCGTTTATGATACAACTGCCTTACAAAAAATAAAGGTCATCATGCACAGGTTCAACCAAAATAATCGTCATTTATTTATTCATGCGGAGCTTTTTCCCTCCTGGGCAACCTTTTTACCAACAGATGAATTTCCCAACCCCAACACTTTTTATGGAAAGCCTGTTGAGTTTGCCTCATCCCATAATGGCAGGTATCTTTGGGTTTCTTATTATCGAAGACACTTTGATAAGAACGCTCTCTATCCCTCGGCTATTGGCTTAATTGATACTGAAACCGATACCCTCGTTCGTGTGATGAATGTCGGACCAATTCCAAAGTTCATGGCTGTTTCTCCTGACAATAAGTACCTTGCAACAATTCATTGGGGTGATAATACCGTTGGACTCATTAATATAGAAGGAAATGATATCAATTCTTTTCATCATGAAGCGTTAATCAATGTTGGAAAACCTTTGGACTTAAAATCTCTTCCTGAGGAGGTGCAGTCGCTTCCAAAGGAAAAAATAGACCGGGATAAGCATTGCGGCTCTTGCCTGAGGGGAGCGGTTTTTACCCCGGATGGTCATTATCTGCTTGTCGGAATGATGCATGGAGGAGGTATTGCAATTGTTGATGTAGAGAAAAAGAAATATATTGGTTCTGTATATGGCATGAAGCCTACTCCACGACATTTGGTGCTTTCAAATGATGGACAAACCCTCTATGTAAGTTCCAATATATCCGGTTATGTTTCTTCATTTTCTTTGCCAGACATTATTGATACGATTTTATCGGGAAGGCACACGATTAAACCGCTACAGGAAACGAAGGTGGGAAAGGGTGCACGAACCATTAGTTTGTCCAAGGACGAAAAACTGCTCTTTTCAGCAATTAACTATAAAAATATGATGGTTGCACTTGATCCGCAAACATTAAAGATTCTTTTGAAAATTCCTGTTGATTCCTACCCCGTTGGACTTGCTGTTTCACCCGACTCAAAGCAGGTTTGGATAACTTCGCAGGGAAAAATGTCAGGAGGCGGGAATTCTGTTTCTGTTTATTCCCTTACAACCTCTCCTTAATTTATTCCCGGATAAGGAAAATAATAAATGTTCCAACCTTTGCTATCGGGAGATAATGTGAGAGAAAGAAGTTAAAGATTTCCGGCTCGTAGTTGCGAAACTTACGATCCTCTTTTCCGTCAATGGAAATATCTGAAATAATTGCTAACTTTGGTTTCTTTTCTCTCAACTCCTTTAAGAGAAAGTTTTTGTCTTTTTTAAACGTTAGGGTTGAAGGAAGCACAAACTCAAAATAGGAGGCATTTTTTCTTCCACTGAAAAATGACCAGAGGGGGTTTATGGGAGCGGCAAAAATAGTGTCGTTTTCCGTGCTGTTTTCCTTTATGGTCGTAATTATAAAATTAAGGGGTTCAAGGTGGTGAGGTTCAATATAAACTCTGCCGAATTGGGAGTCATAGGGAACATGCTCCCTGAATAATTCCCCAATAGAACCGGAATAGAAACCATGGTTGACCGTTGAATGAAATATAAACGTTGCCGGGTAAAGAAGAAGCATACCAAAAAGAGCACCTTTATATAACCCCTTTTCAAGCGAAAAGTGTTTTCTTCCATATTCGTACGTTTTATATAAAACCCAGGAAACAAGAATGTAATAAGAGGGTAAGGTTCTGAGTAAATTGTCATATCCGGCTCTCCAAACCACAAGGAAATTCATAAAGAGGGCAAATACAAGAACAGCAAAGAGAATTAAATGTTTTCTTTCCTGTAAAAGCTCTGTTTTGTTTATAAAAAACAGTATTGTAATGAAAGAAAGAAGAGGGGAGAGATAAAAGTGCAGATTATCAAAGAAATCTTTATTTGTTGGAAGAATTTCACTCAGCTCTGGAAAAGGGTTTCCCCAAAGATGAAAAACTTCAAAGACTGTACTGTAGAAATATTTCAGGAAGGTAAGAAGATCAATGTTAAAGCTCAAAATAATTAAAAGAAACGAAATGAGCATTATCGTGATAGCTATTTTCTGATAATTAACCTTTAGATCACTATCAAACAGGCTTTTTACCCCATAAATCAATACAAATGCTGTTAGGGAAAGAACACCAACCTCAACCTTTATATAAATTGTCGTGAAAATAATGCTCAAGAGAAGGTAAATCGTGTTGTTTTGTTTTGGATTTTCAATCCAGCGAACGAGAAAAAAGAGGATAAAGACTGAAAATATGGTGAAGTAACGATTGTAATAGACTGCCGGGGTTGATAAAAGCATTGCCGAGGCAATAAAGGCAAATGAGTTGTTGGTTATTTTCTTTGTTATGACAAAAACAGCCAAGACCATAAGGCTTGTGAGAGGAACGAGGGAAAGTCTGATGGAAAAGATTGACAGTCCGAAAATATCGGTAAAAAACTTTGCCCACATATATCTTCCCGGAGGATAGCCGATAAAATCCTTCATTGCAGTTTCTCCGTCAATAGTTCTCAATACACCATTGAGGAGAACCCCTTCATCCCATATATTTAAGCCGTATCGAATAAATAACAACTGGTAGAGGGAAAGAAGAATGAAGGCCACACAATAAAGAAGTGTCGATTGAGTTCCTTTTTCCGATGTATAGTTTTCGTTGTCTGTTCCAGATTGCATCATTATTGCGTTTTATGGTGAAAAAGGTTTTTATTCAAAGTTCTGTTGGATATTAAAGTATGATTTTTTACCTGCGGTATTATACTTTTTTGATGAGTGGGTTGTTTCTTGGAACTGAAAAATAGAGGTAGAATCTGATCATTGATGGGAGAAGCTTTGAACTCATTCTCAGAAACGGCTTTGAGGCACC
>JADGAW010000015.1:0-11484 GCA_015231815.1 Nitrospinota bacterium | reverse complement strand
CTGAAAAATAGAGATAGAATCTGATCATTGATGGGAGAAGCTTTGAACTCATTCTCAGAAACGGCTTTGAGGCACCCGTTTCTTCCGAGGTCAACTGAACAGCACCTTCACCTCTTGGTGAAGTCGCTGTTCAGTTGAAAATCCGTTCAAAGCTTCTCCCAGCAACAGTCTCAAGAGTTAATTGGTTTTTATCTCTATTTTTCAGTGGAAGGACAATCTTGTATAAAGTCTTTTATTCAATAAAATAATCAACCAATTATTCTATAAATAGTGCAATAAGGGTAAAATACTTTTTCGTGTTTCATCAATACAATACTATGAACATTGATTAGAATCTCTACAGAAAAATATGAAAAAAGTAATGCGGTTTGGGGAGTATCTGATTGAGCGGGGAGTGGTACAGGAAAAGGAATTGACAGAAGGACTTGCTCTCCAGAAAACCGATTGCCAGAAAGAAGAGGCAATTGCTGAAAAGTTGGGGATTCTTTCTTCATCTGAATGCATGGAGATAAATACCGCACGGGAGGGAACCGGAGTTTCTTTTTTGAACATGGCACAGGAGCTTTGTTATATTAACGAAAAAGAAAAAAGAACAATCATTGATACGCACAATAAGCAAAAGAAACAAATAGGAGATCTTCTTGTTCAATTGGGATACACAACAAAGGAAGTTGTTGTTGCTGAATTGAAAAGGTTTCGGTCTTTGGTGAAAGGATTTCAGGAAATAAAAGATGATTTGAAAATGATGAGAATTTTTAATGCTCTTGAAGATAATATTCTCTATCACCTCTCTTATCTTCCTGAAAAGATTACCTATACAGCAGGTCAAACAATTGTTAAGGAAGGTGCTCAGCCTGATTCTTTTTACTGCGTTCTTTCCGGAGATGTTTCAATAGAGAAAAACATTGATTCAGAGCATAAGGCAGATGTTGCCCATATCAGGCAATTCGATGTTTTCGGAGAAGCTGCAATAATCGGGGAAAGTTATAGAACTGCCACTGCTATAGCACAGAGCGAAGCAGTCCTTTACAAATTCAACAAGGATGATTTTCATCGGTTTCTTCGTACCCATGCAAAAGCTTCTTACAATATTCTCATGTTTATTGCCAACAGTCTTTTAGAAAAGCTGAGCATTACCGATAAGGAACTTGGTCGTGAAAAAATAAGCCATAATACGTGACACATCAGCAGGAAAATAACCGACTTCATGGCTTAACTCTTGAACGAATATTAATTGAGTTGGTTGAAGATTATGGATGGGAGGAGTTGGGAAAACGTATTAATATTAACTGCTTTAAAAGTGATCCAAGTATTAAATCGAGCTTGAAGTTTTTGAGAAAAACTGCCTGGGCAAGAAAAAAAGTTGAAGCCCTTTACCTCAAGTATGAATGAATCTTCTGTCGTTCAAAATCGTTGGATTAATTACACAAATAGTTGTTTTTTCTCATTCATTCATTCATTCATTCATTCATTCATTCATTCGTATTATAATAATTGACTCATAAGCTTTTTTAACCTCTTAATAAAAAAAATGAGTATAGAAAGTAACATGCGTATTCTTATCGTTGACGATTTTTCAACATCACGGAGAACTATGCGCATGTCCTTAAAAACTTTGGGGTACCACCATGTTATTGAGGCTGTTGACGGGGTGGATGCGCTGGCAAAACTTCAGGATGAGGACAGAATTGGCTTAATTTTACTTGATTGGAATATGCCCAACATGAGCGGTATAGAATTCCTGAGGAAGGTCAGGGCAAAACCAGAGCATAAAAAGGTAAAAATTATTATGATTACTGCAGAATCTGCCAAGGAAAATATTGTTTCTGCCATGCAGTCGGGTGTTGATCAATATTTGCTTAAACCGGTAATGCCCAAAAACCTCGAGGAAAAAATCCTTGGGATTGTAAATCGTGCTCTTAAGGAAGGTCTTGAACTAAGGGAAAAAGAACGAGTGCGTATAGAAGCCTCTACCGAGAATGAAGAACAGGCAAGAAAGGACTGGATATTAATCAACCGAACAGTTCTTCAATCATTAAAAGAAGTTGCTGAAATATATCCTTGGAAAGCAGACCTTTATTTTCAATCGGGAACAATGTATTTGGAAATTGGGGAAACCGGTAATGCCTTTCGTGAATTTGAGAAAACCTTAGAGGCTGATCCAAAGCATATTGAAGCTTCTATAGCATTGGCAGATATTTACATGAAACGCAAAATGGGTTTTAAAGCGGTTAAATGTTTAACAAAACTCAGTGGGGTTAAATTCTCATCATCCCTGTATCAAAAACTTGGGGAAGCATATACCTTAGCAGGTGATTCCAATAAGGCAATTAAGGCATTTAATGATTCAATTCGCTTTGGAGAAGATGAACACCGTTCCAAGGAGGAAATGGCAAAAAAGCATAACGGTCTTGGTCAGGCATTTTTGCAAAAACATGAAGAAACTAAGGATGCTTCGTGGCAGGAAAAATCAATTAACACTCTTAAAAAGTCTGTTGAATATGACCCACAATACATTAGTGCTCATTTCAATCTTTTGAATGTCTATAAACAAACAGGGGATACGGAAAAAGTAAATGAAATGCTGAAAAAAACAGCGGAAATTACTCCTAATGATAGTGCTGGTTGGATTGATCTCGGCAGACTTTTCTTAGAAAACAAAGAATCCCAAAAAGCTAATTTTGCCTTTAAGATGGCAATTAAGGGAAGCAAGGCTTTGGCGGATGACTATTTTGAGGTAGGAGATGTTCTTTCTCATTTTGATCTTGACCAAGCATTGAAATTTTTGGAAAAATCGTTGGAACTTGATCCCATACAGTCGCATGTCTTAAATAAAATTGGCATGCTCTATCGTAAGAAAAAAATGTTATCGAAAACATTGGAGTATTATGAGAAAGCAATTGCTCTTGACCCAGAGGAAGAAACACTTCTCTATAATTTAGCCTGTGCATATCTTGAATCAAAAAACAGTGATTCCAAAGAAAAGGCCAGGGAGAAACTGGAAAAGGCCTTGGAAATTTCCCCTGATTTTATGGAAGCAAAAAACCTCTTAAGTAAATTAACATAATGAGAATAAGTGGAACATTGACTGCCCCCCCCCCTATATAGAAGGAGTGAATGTCTTTCGCTGCAGAAAATTTTCGTTAAAGTTCATTCTTTTTTTTCTCTAATATAAACCTATGAGTGACTTAATCAATAATAATCAGGAAACTCTTAAAGAAAAATACCGTAAGATTGAAATGGAGTTTGAGGAAAAGAAAAAACTCTATCGGATGATTATTCATGATTTAAAAAGTCCTCTTGCAAATATTGCAGTAAATGCTGAGCTTATAAAAAGTTTTGGAAATTTAAACGAAGATCAAGCTGAGTGTCAGAACCTCATTGGTAATGAAATACGCAACCTCGAGTCGATGGTTACCTATCTCCTCAATATAGTAAATATGGAAGAAATATCCATTGATGCAGAGAAGGTAAAGGTTGATATTATTGCTCTTCTTAAATCAAGAATTGAGCAGTTCAAACATTACGCTCAAGAAAAAAATATAGAGCTAAATGCAATACTTGTTGAAGAAAAACTTTTTGTGAATGCGGTTCCTCTTCATATTATGTGTATTATTGATAATCTTATAAGTAATGCAATAAAGTATAGCAATCATAATAAGGTTGTTGAAATTTCAGGGAAAAGCTATGAAGGTGTTGGGAAAAACAAAAATCCGTATGTTTCAATAACGGTAAAGGATGAGGGTATTGGAATTCCTAAAGAAATGATGAAGGAACTCTTTAACCCCTTCTTTCGTGTTTTAGGCAATATTGAAGAAAAAGGACATGGCGTTGGACTCAGTAACGTTAAACACCTTGTTGAACAATATCATGGAACCATTGAGGTGGAATCACAAGAAGAAAAAGGTGCAAGCTTTGTCATTTCGTTGCCTCTATATGTCCCAACCGTTTTAGTTATACCATCCTCCTCTGAGACGATGGGTCATCTGAAGGAAATTCTCCACGATAAATATGGATACAGGCTGATTTATACGGAAACTCTCCAGGATACCTTTAAAATCTTAGATACAACAGAAGTAACCCTTATTCTTGTAGATATTACCTCTTCAGGTTTTTTTGAGACAATTACCGAATATCTCCACGAACAAAAGAGCATAAAGAAAATTCCTCTCAAAAGCTTTTATGCCGATACGGTTGAGAGCGAAAATGCAACCATCCAAAATGCTGATATAACTTTTTCTGAGGCAAAAGAGCTTGCTCTCTGGCTTGAAGAGCTCCTTTTTTACCCATAAAAAAGATTAAGGTTTATTGATTTTTTCTTACATGTCTTATAATAATTTTTCATAAGCATATCTTCTTATCTGTTTTTACCTGAAAAATAGTGATAGAATTTGATAATTGATGGGACAAGCTTTGAACTCATTCTCATAAACGGCTTTGAGGCAGCTGTTTCTTCCGAGGTCAACTGAACAGCGCCTTCACCTCTTGATGAAGTAGCTGTTCAGTTAAAATCCGTTCAAAGCTTGTCCATCAAGAGTCTCAAGAGTGAATGGGTTTTTATCTCTATTTCTCAATTTTACCTTTAATATTGTATTGAATATATGGATATTTCGAGCGGTAGCATCCTTCTTGTAGAGGATGATGAAAAAATCAGGGAATTATTGGCACAATACCTCATAAATGTAGGTAAGCTCAATGTTTTTACCGCAAGAAATGGACTCGAAGGGCTTGAGGTGGTCAAAAAGGAAAAGATTGATATTGTCATTACAGACATGAACATGCCGGAGATGAACGGTATAGAGTTTATTAAAGAAGCTCATGCAATTCATCCGGAACAACCTTTTATTATTCTCACAGGTTTTGGTGATGAAAGTGTTGTTGTTGATGCTTTACGTCTTCAGGTGCGGGATTATTTCAAAAAACCTGTATCAATGGATGAGCTTCTCAAATCAATTAATCATTTATACGAAGAAATAACCTTAAAAAAAGAACTGGAGTTGAGTAAGATTAAGCTTGAAGAACAAAGAAATGAAATGGACTCCTTGAAGGAGGATCTTATTTCAATGCTTATTCACGACCTGAAAAATCCCCTCTCAATAATATACAGCAATCTCAAAATGTGGGAAAAACTGGATTTATTTAAAAAAGATGAATTCCTTTCCCTTCAGTTGGAAGTTACTCAAAAAGCAACACATTTACTTTCCGACATGATACATGAACAGCTCAAAATGAAGAAAATAGAGGATGGTAAATATGAGATTGAATCTCATCCTGTTGATGTAAATGAGATCGTGAGCTACCTTTATTTAGGAAACAGGGAACAGTTCAATGAGGGGCTTACGTTTTCCTATGAAGTTGCTGATGATTTTCCCCTGCTTCTTTTGGATGAATCTTTAAGCAGAAGGCTTTTAGACAATATTTTTACCAACGCTTTAAAACACACATATAAAGGAAATATTACAATTTCCTCGACATACAATGAAGATGATAAGCAGGCTACTATTACGATTTCTGACACCGGAGTCGGTATTCCTGCTGAAGATATTCCTTATCTTTTTGACCGCTACTATCAAGCCTCAAGTAATAGGAAAAGACGAAGAAATTATGGTATTGGCTTAGCTTTTTGTGATTTCGCCATTAAAGCAATGCAGGGAACAATAGAGGTAAAATCAGAAGTCGATAAGGGGAGCGACTTTATTATCTCTATTCCGGCAGAAAAGGATGATGGTTTGTGTAAGTCCTGGGAACAAATAAAGGGGTATGGTGAGGGGTTATCTGACTATTCAATATGAAATCTCTCCTTATGGAAGAAACTATTCTGATTGTTGATGATATAAAGCAAAACTGTGAAGTAATTCAAATATTACTGGAATCAGAGGGGTTAAACTCTGTGTCATGTACTCGTGGTAAAGAAGCAATAAAAATTCTTGCAGAGACATATAAAGAAATCAAAGTTATTCTGCTGGATATTCAAATGCCTGAGATGGATGGTTTTGAGACGGCAAATCGCATCAAAGAAAACGAAAATACAAAAGACATTCCTATTATCTTTCTCAGTGCACATGATGATGAAGCCAACCTCTTAAAGGCATTTGACACCGGAGCAGTGAGCTTTATAGCCAAACCAATAAACAGCGACTTAATTTTGAGGCAGATAAAAACATTTATTGACCTTAAAAATGCTCAGGATCAACTTAAGAATATAAACAAAACTCTTGAAGAAAACGTTGCTGAACGAACGAAGGAACTTGAAGGGAAAACGGTTTTTCTGGAAAGTATTCTGCTTGCAATGGACGAAATGCTTTTCATTACTGACATAAAAGGGCATTGTCAAACGATAAATAATTCAGTCTCGCTTTATCTGGAGTATGGAGAAGACGAATTAATCAACCAACATATAAGCAAGATTTTTTCAGACAAGAATCTTTGGGAGGAAATAAGTTCATCATTAAATAATTTCGTATATATTACCAATAAAGATGTTACTTTCCTGACAATAGATGGAAAAGAAGTTCATGTACTTCTTTCTGTTTCCATGCTGTATGACCCCAGTTCACCTAATCTTGTGAAAGAACTGGTCTTTATCGCCAAAAATATTACTGAATTAAAGGCAAAAGAAACGTTATTGCTCGAGGCACAGAGGTTGTCACATATTGGAAACTGGGAATGGGATATAACAACCAACGCTCTTCATTGGTCAGATGAAATTTACCGTATATTCGGACTGGAGGTCAAGCAGTTTAAAGCAACCTATGATGCTTTTATTGAGTCAGTTCATCCCGATGATCGGGAAATGGTTAAGGAGAGCGTAAATAAAGCTCTTGAAAAAGAACAATACAACCTTGAGCACCGGATAGTTAAGCCTGATGGAACAATAAGAATTGTTCATGAAAAAGGAGGGGTTAATTATGATGAAAAGGATAAACCAATAAGAATGTTCGGAACCGTTCAGGATATTACTGAAAGAAAAGAAGCAGAGTTACAAATAGCGACCCAAAAAGAGTCTTTGGAGAAAATCTTTGCCTCCATTCCATCACCATTTGTTGTTCTCGATAAATCATTAAATGTTGTTAAGGCAAACCCTCTCTTTTACTCGTTACAGGGTAAATATTGCTGGCTGACTCCGGAAGTCATATATGATGCATTTCAAAAAGCGATGGATGATGAATCTCTTCAAATTAATATTATGAGTGAATGTGTTCAAGTTCCTGAACTTTTTATAACTGAACCTAATGTTAAAGAAGGTAAAGAACCGGAAAAAGCGATTTTTTCCTTGGTTTTTTCTGGAATAGAAGACATAGAAGATGCACCTTTGTTCAATAAATCCCTGAATGTCATTATTCTTACCGATATAACAGAACAAAAAGAAAAAGAAGCAATACTTGAACACAGCCTTAGACTGGGGGCACTCTCAGAGATGGCAACAGGTATTGCCCACGAACTGAATAATCCTCTCCAGTCAATTATGCTTACCCTTCAGTCCTGGCAAAGTATTCCAAACTATCCACAGGAAAAAATGAATAAGGATTACGATGATATTTTGGGAACAGTACAACATATGGCAACAATTATTGAACAGATGCGAGGTATGTCGCGATATAACGCTGTTGTGAAGTTTAAGAGAGTTGATATCAGAAAAGCCATTGAGACAGTACAAGTGCTGATGGAAGCCCAATTGGCTCACCATAAAATAGAGCTTATCTTTGATGTACCCGATCAACCAATTTACATAAACGGAGATATAAATCAATTACAGCAGGTTATGGCTAATTTAGTTAATAACGCACAGCAGGAGCTTATTTCTCTTAAAGATGTAACAAGAAAGATAATAAAGGTTTCTTGTCAATATGATGGAAACGATGTTTGTATTAAAGTTGCCGATACAGGAAGGGGAATTCCAGAACATGTTGCCACTAAAATTTTTCAGCCGTTTTTTACCACAAAACCACCGGGGCAGGGAACGGGTATCGGGCTTTCCATTACCAGAACAATTGTCGAAGCTCATAAGGGTGAAATTAAGCTAGTGAAGGAAGAGGGGTTTTCAACCTGCTTTGAGTTGTGCTTTAAAAGAAATCTAAAAAATAACGTTGTGAGATAATGTTGTCCTTAACCTCTTTCCCTTGAATGAGGAGAGGGGTGGGTGAGCATGATGATTTAACCGCCTTGACAGCAAAAAGGTTGTTACCGATACCGCACAGATCTTATTGAATATCAGACGTATTGTGGGATCCATCACAAAAGGGGGGATTTTTTGTCTTATAACATTGACATAACAGGTAGGTTTTTTCTTTGTCCAGTTGAATAATTTCCGGTTCAACATCAGCAAGTGTATGATGGGTTGCATCACAGTAAGGCCAGTGTTTTGACTGCATACATTTGCAAACAGCCATTGTTTCTTCTCCGGTAACCTTTATCGGTCCTTTTTTATCCATCTCAATAGTCCTTATAACTGTTATAAACTTTGGTGTTTCCCTCTTTATCAAAGGCAATAACATCAAAGTTGTCTTTTCTGTCTCCCATTTCCATGCCGGGAGTTCCCACGGGCATTTGTGGAACAGAGAGTCCGACAATATCTTTGGGCTTTTCTGTTATGAGTCGTTTGATGTCATTTGCCGGAACATGTCCTTCGATAATATAGCCGTCAATAACTGCAGTATGACAGGATGCCATTTTCGGAGGAAGTTTTTTTTCTTCTTTTATTGGCTGAACATCATCCACTGCAATGGCTTTAACTTCAAAACCATTTTTCTTCATGTGCTCCAGCCAACCTTTACAGCATTCACAGCTTGAACTGTAATAGACCAATGCTTCAGGTTTTTTATCAAAGTTAAAGTGAGGGTTGTTTTTGTCCCAGAGACTCTCTTCGGCATTTACTGTTCCGGTAAGGGTGAAAAAAAAGGTAAATAACAGAGGTAAAAGATTGTTTAATTTCATGAGGCTTTTATTAAGGTTGAAGGTTTTGGTTCTTGTATTATAAGGTAATTCTTATTGAATACTTTAACCTTTTAATAGACGGATTTTTCGTTATTTTATTCATTTTATTGTTGTTAATTTTCTGAAATGTTTATTTAATGTTCTTTATTTATATTTTGGCTTGATAGTTGCTTAGTAGAGAAAAAATAATCTATTTCGGAGGTAAAAATGCAAAAATTTCCTACTCTATCTGATGAATTGATATCAGAACTTTCTTCATCTGTTTATGAAGATTCTTCTCAATTCAAGCCTGAAAATGTTACTGTTTCCTACAGCAGGGAACCTTTGGATGCAAAAAATCTCAAAGAAGAAATATATTCCGATAGCAGAGCAGTTCAGTTAAATTCCAAAAGAGTTTACTATAACGGTGAATATAAAAATAGCCTGATGGAAGGCAAAGGCTCATTTTCCGGCTCAGAGGGCATGTACATTGGAGAATTTAAAAGTGGGCACATCAACGGGCATGGAACCTTCTACTTCAATAACGGAGCGGTATACGAGGGAAATTGGTCAAATGATGCACGACACGGCTTTGGGAAAATGGTTATGCCAGGAGGAAAACCAGCTTTTGAAGGAATCTGGAAGGATGATATGCCAAACGGTTCCGGAATTATGCATCGCTCAGATGGTGCAATTGTTGAAGGTGTTTTTGAAAACGGATTTAGCGGTGTTGGAACCATTAAATATCTTGACGGCAATATTTACCGGGGAGAATTTACCGACGGTGAAAGAAACGGTATGGGAGTAATATTTACTCCGGAAGGTGAGAAGTTTATTGGTCAGTTTAGAGGACTTGAACTTTGGGAAGGAATTCTCAGAGAATGTGATGGTAGGGAATATTCAATAACCAACGGAAGAGAAATAAAAGAACTTGATGACAACCTTAACCTCTCCATGGGTTTTTCCTTTTTACCTCTGATTAACACCCATCAGTCGATGAATTAACTTATATAATCATTGAGAAGAGAAACGTAGCTATTGGATGAACTTGTTTTCATCCATGGCTCGTCACTGTTCTCCTTTCACCCTTCAACTCTTCAACCCATTTACTCCTATACCCATAAACTCTTCTCCCATCTCTGATTTAACGTGCTCTTCATCTATAATAGCTCTATTTGATTAATCCATCCTCTTGCAATAAAATCAACTCTTTCATCTTGAATAGTGATGGATATCTTTCATAGACCTTTTTTAAACTTACATGCAGCCTAAAAAACATAGCAGTAAATTAGAAAATAACTTCAATACCTGTATAAGATTCTCCTTTGAAACAGAACTGGGAAAATATACCCTCCTTGGAATAATTCTTGGTATTCTCCTGGCTCTATCAGGCTTTTTTCTCTATAAAGTAAATATTGAAGAGATAGAAGAAAATAACATTTCCCGGTCGGAAAAACTCCATAAACTTAACTTCCTCATGGAGTATGAGCGGCATATTGAGCGAATGACGATGCCGGCAAACGATGTATTAATTCATGTTGCAAACTATTTATGGACTGAACGAAAGGGAACGACCCTCTTAATTGAAGAGGAAAAAAAGAATAAGCTCGCTTTAGAAAAATCCTTAAATGACTTTTATGTAGTTAATCAAAAATATTTTCAAGAAGGAGGTTTACAGAATGCAATCAATAACCTGAAAAAGGTTCAGGCATTATCCAATATGATTTTTAATAAGATGGGAGAGGTAATTGCTCCCCATAGCACACAATTATCAGAAGAAGAAATTATTGTTTTGTATAAAAAGAGTGTTCTCCAGATGGAGGAGCTGGATGATCTTGTTTATTCAATCGTTGACAATGAAATATCACCCCTCAGAGAGGAATTGCAGGAAAAATATGCTCAAGACGTAATATTGGATGAAAAATCTCAAGATTCTGCTTTTAATAAAGTCCAAATTGCAGTAATCCTTGCAATTATTTTTATTTTTCTTGGTGGAGTAATAGGTCTTTACGCAATTGGAGCAAGTGAGGTGCAAAGAAGAAGGATAAAAGAGAGTGAGGAGAAGTTTAAAAGCATAATTGAGACAACTGAAGAGGGGTTTCTTTTAATTAACTCGTCATACATTATTCTTGACGTAAATGAAACCTTCTGTAATATTGTAGGTATTGAAAAATCGGAATTGCTCAATAACTCTTTAATTGATGTTATGGGGAACGAGTTAGAAACTATATTTCAACCACTATTTAATGGTGAAAAATTGCCCTTCAGGAAACAACAAGAGGTAATGCTCACTGCTCGAAATGGAAAAACTCTTTACACCGTCTTTAATATTACTGTTCTCACTCGAATCAAAAATATTCCAGAACAGCTTTTTGCTTTTATTTCAGATATTACCGAAAGAAAAAAGGCAGAGCAAGCACTTTATGAAGAAAAAAGAGATATGGAAATGGCTCTTGGTAATGCTGCTGATGTATTAGACCACCTTTCCAAAAAGCCGAGCTTGATTCCTTTTTTTGAGGCTTCCCCTATTTATAATGCATTTAGAGAGGTAGGTGGTGGCGATACTGTTCG
>JADGAW010000159.1 GCA_015231815.1 Nitrospinota bacterium | reverse complement strand
TGGAGAAGCAAAAAAATGAACTATAATCTCAACGGCCTCCAGAGTCGGCTCTGATTGAAACAAACATCGTTAACGGGTAAAAGAGTAGAAGGGGAAAAGAGGAACTACAAAACTGAAAGTACTTATAGTTTGAACTGCATTTTAGAGACTTGGTCAACATCTTTGTCTCCCCTGCCGGAAAGACAGACCATGATAGTTTTATCTTTGGGAAGCTCTTTTGCCAGCTTGCAGGTATAGGCTATAGCGTGAGCAGATTCCAAGGCAGGAATAATTCCTTCTGTGCGGGAGAGAAGCTTAAAGGATTCCAAAGCCTCTTCGTCGGTAACATTGACATATTCAACCCTGTTTTTGTACTTCCAGAAACAATGCTCCGGACCAGAACCCGGGTAATCAAGTCCTGCTGAGATTGAATGAGCATCTTTTATTTGTCCAAATTCGTCCTGCAAAACATAGGCTTTTGAGCCGTGCAACACGCCAATAGTACCGTAGTTAATGGAAGCACCATGCTTTCCGGTTGAAATTCCCAAACCACCGGCTTCAACACCAATGAGTCGAACACTTTCCTCTTTAAGAAAGGAATAAAACATTCCTGCGGCGTTGGAACCACCTCCGACACAGGCAATACAAACATCAGGAAGGTTATTTTCATATTCATTAAACTGCTCCTTTGCTTCATTTCCTATAACCGACTGAAAATCCCGTACAATTCTTGGATAAGGATGAGGACCGACGACAGAACCAATAATGTAATGGGTGTCCTCAACAGTACCAATCCAGTGACGGATTGCAGCACTTGTGGCATCTTTTAAGGTTTTCGCCCCTTCTGAGACAGGAGTAACTTTTGCTCCCAGAAGTTTCATACGAAAGACGTTCAGCTCCTGACGTCGTATATCCTCTTCCCCCATAAAGACTTCACATTCCAGATTTAAAAGAGCTGCTGCTGTTGCTGTGGCAACGCCATGTTGTCCGGCTCCGGTTTCCGCAATAACCTTCTTCTTTCCCATACGAATTGCCAAAAGAGCAGATCCAATGGAATTATTTATTTTATGGGCGCCGGTATGATTTAAATCTTCTCGTTTTAAATATATTTTTGCGCCACCAACAGCTTGTGTAAGTGCATCAGCGTAAAAAAGAGCTGTAGGTCTTCCGACATAATTCTTAAGGTAGTAGCTGAGTTGTTGCTGAAATGAGGAATCCCGGATTGCAGCTTCATATTCTTTTTCCAACTGCTGCAATGCCGGGATTAGGGTTTCAATGACATATCTTCCCCCGAAGACCCCGAAGTGACCGCTTGAATCTGGTGATTGTTGCATTATTTAGTTATTTTTTAAAATACTGTCCTCTTCATCATCACCGTAGAACTCAACATTTCTCGGACCAGAATTGATTGTTCCTTCGTCTGCTTCATCATCAATATCTTTTACAACAAAGTCTTCATCATCGTATGTTTCTTCAATCTCTTTTTCATCCTCCAGAGGTGCAAGCTCGTCATCTCTCTGATTAATAATACCGGAATCATCTTCTTCTTCATAATCTTTTGGTCTGTCTTTTTGGTTTGCCTTACACTGCGGACAAATTGCTTCGGGTCGACCTAAATCATAAAACTTACATTCACACTGAAAACAAATAAACTTAGTACCATACTTTGATTGAATAATCATATCTTCTCCTTAAATTGCTTTGCCTTAAAAAAAGGGGGTATTATACAACAGATAGTCTATTAAAAATGATACTTTTGGCTCCCCAATACAATTTGAGTCTTTATGGAACAGGTCAAAAATCATTGAAATTCCAATAATGGTAATACGTGGAGAATCTTCACAAAAGAAAATTTTGCTGAGTTCCTCTCCAGATTATTCTTAATCAATTGATAGGATAAAATATCGCATTGAAAACATTTTTTACCGTATCATCAAAAAATTCTGCAATACTATTTTTTATTTCTACTTTTTTACCCAAAGATTTCCCCAAATATACTCACAGATTCTCACAAGCAGGTACAAAAAAACAGCTTGAAGTCCATAAAATCAACAAGAAGAATCTAACTCCTTACTTTTCAAGAGCTAAGACGAATTTAAATAGAAATCAAAGAGTTACGTCTGATTAATAATTGTGCAAGGACGCTTATTCACGGTAAAATGCCTCTAAGAAATAATTTTTTTGGTTTTAAATCACAAGTTGGTAACATTCAAGAAAGAAACATCATGACCACTATTTTATGATATAAAGTATTACGTACAAATACTATAAAAAAATCCCTTTTTTTTATGAACTATTCAGTAAAAACAGAAAGTTTTGAAGGTCCTCTTGACCTCCTTCTCCACCTTATAAAAGAGCAGGAAGTCGATATTTATCAAGTCTCAATATCTAAGATTGCCCAGCAATATCTTAACTACATTGAACAAATGAAGGTGTTAAACATTGAAATTGCTGGAAACTTCATTGTTATGGCATCGGAGATGACAAGAATAAAATCCCGGTCTCTTTTGCCAAGAAGAGTTGATGATGAGCTTATTGAAGGTCTTGACCCTGAAGAATTATTACGTGAAAGACTTATTGAATATCAGAAAATAAAGCATGCGTCTGAATATCTCTCAGCACTAAAGGATGAGTTTGACGATGTTTATCTAAGGCAGTTTAAGAGTCATAACGATGAAGGGGGAAAGGAATATCAGGAAAACGATATGTTTCAGGTGGAGGTATCCCTTTACGAACTTGCTCTAACCTTTCATGAACTTCTTAAAGAAAAAAAGGAAACGACCTACCACGTCATAATGGAAGAATATTCGGTAGAAGATATCATGAGCACTCTTATTGAAAAAATCAATTCGATTCAATATCTTTCCTTCTCCTCATTTGTTCATAAAATAACAAGTCGCATGGAGCTTGTTGCAACATTTCTGGCAATTCTGGAACTTCTCAAGCTCCAAAGAGTAAAGGTTATTCAGGAAACAACCTTTAGCGATATTCTTATTATGAAGAAGGAACCCTCTTCTCTTTAAACCCTTTGAGGAGCTATCCTCCACTATTTACCTATTATTGACTGAGCTGAATGCTTAAAAAAGATATACAGGAAAACCTATCCCTTCTTTTTCTTTTCGCTGCAATTACCGGAATTTCTCCTGCCTATTGGTTTATTATTCACTCTGAAGCATACCTTTTTTTTACGGCACTTTTTTGTATCATTTTGTACTATCTTTTTTTTGTCGTTCAAGACAAGAAAAAAGCTCTTGTGTTCTTTTTGATCGCACTTTTTTTTTCGTTTCTGACTCTTTACCTTTACCTTCCGTCATCAAACAGTATCACGTCATATTTTGAGAATAATAACCTCAAAGGCACACGCATTGATATTAAAGGCTCCGTTGAAAATGTTACCAAGCTCCCCGGTTTATCAAAGACTATTATTGAACTTGAGTTTGTACGAAAAAAGGGGGAGGAGAATTACAGTAAAACCGGGGGAATTATTAAGGCAAACATCTATGATAAAAGTGCTGTTATTCGTGCAGGAGATGAAATTGAGGCTGTTAATGTTGAGTTAAGGGAAATCAGCAGCTATAACAATCCCGGTTCATTTGACTATAAACGATATCAAAACCTCAAGGGCATTTATTTTTACACCAACATTTCTCCCAAAAAATACACCATTTCACAAGGAAATGATAGAGATTTCTTTTCCTCCCTTCAAGAACTAAGAGAATTTATAACAGAAAGAATTTCTCAGGAAGCAAACGGACAACTTATCAGTGCAATTCTTCTTGGTTATAAGTTTGATATAGATAATAAAACACGGGATATATTTTCTGAGGCTGGAATTGCCCATCTTTTTGCGGTATCAGGACTTCATGTCGGGTTTATAGCTATTGCATTTTTTCTGTTTTTTAAGGTTTTGTACGGTGTAATTACTCGAGCCTTTTTTATGGAAGCATTTCTCAGCGGTTTTTTTGAAAGACTTGCTGCATTTTCTACAATTTTCCCTCTTCTTTGCTACGCAACTCTTGTGGGAGAAAAAAGTTCTTCAATCCGAGCGGCAGTTATGATTATCACCTACCTTATTATTTTTTCAGCTGGATATCGAAGAGCTCTTTTTAATAGCATTAACATCGCAGCCTTTATTCTGCTGATTTACAATCCATTCTTTTTATACGATATTGGTTTTCAGCTTTCTTTTTGTGCTGTTTACGCTATTATTGCAGGATTTTACATTGCCAAAACTGTTTACAAACTTCAGATTGATTTCACTCCCAACGTTTTAAACAGTATCAGAAACTATTTTCTTATTGTTTTTTTCACCTCCCTTTTTGCCTTTGCTGGAACCTTTCTGCTAGTTCTGCACTACTTTCAGCTTATTTCTTTTGTTGGGATTTTCATCAACCTTCTGGCAATTCCCTTAGCGACACTGATTGTACCTATAGCCTTTCTGGGAATGCTTTTTCTCTTTGTTTCAGAGACAGTGGCTCATCTTTTTTTTGCTGTTTCCGGAACTTTATTGAATTTCCTTAAAGAGGTTGCATCCTTTGCTGTGGAAATTCCTTATTCACACCTTTACTTTTTCTCTCCGGATCCTTTTGTCATTTTATTTATGTATGGCGCAATTATTTTTTTCGCCCTTTATTTTCGGGAAACAATGAGCTTTTCAAAGACATTTCAAAAAGGATTTCTGTATTTTGCAATTCTTCTACTCATAATGCTGGTTGCTCCCAAAAAATATCAGCCAACCACAACCATTGTGTTCTTTGATATTGGACAGGGAGAAGCAATCTTTATCAAAACTGAAACAGGGTCAACAATTCTCGTCGATGCAGGAATGCGTTACCAGTTCGAACATTTTCAGGGTGAAAAGAAAACATTAAGAGACGGATTGGATATGGGCAGAATTGTAATTGCTCCATTTCTCAGACAACAAAGCATTAACGGTCTTACAAAGATAGTTTCAACCCATCATCACAGTGACCACTCAGGAGGCATGAAATATATCGCAGAAAAATTCAAAGTAGGAACTTTTTTTGTATCGCCTTACTACCATGATTCCCGTGAATATCAAGAACTTTTTCCCATCCTCAGGAACAAACATATTCCTGTTGAAGAAGTAATTGGTGGGGATTACATCTATAAAGGAGAAAATACCCAAATTAAAGTCATTTACCCTGAATGGGAACTGGAAAATCCAGACAGAAATCCTGAAGATAATAAGGAGGTAAACAACCTTTCCCTTGTTCTTGAAGTAAAGTCTTATGGAAAAACGTTTCTCTTAACCTCTGATATCGAGAAAGAAGCTGAATTAACTATTTTGGAAAAATATAAAGAAGATATTGATGTACTAAAATCGGCGCACCATGGAAGCAGGTCATCGAATATCCCGGCTTTTATTAAAAACCTTAAACCAGAAATCGCAGTTATTTCCGTAGGACGCTACAATAAATTTCATTTTCCTTCACAGACTGTTTTAAAAACCTTTGAGGAAAATAAGGTGAAGGTTTTACGGACTGACCAATTAGGATGTA
>JADGAW010000158.1 GCA_015231815.1 Nitrospinota bacterium | reverse complement strand
GAGCATTGGATACCAAAAGGGATAAAGAAGCGAAGTGAGGTAAATATAAAATGGCTCACCCATATGATAATAGTTATTCCAAAAAGGCAAATTCCCCTGTTTTAGACTATCCATTGTATAGGAAAAATGCATTTGGAGAGAGAAGGTATCATGGGTGACCATGAAGGTACCGTCAATTAAGTTTGAGTTTAAAGCACAGAAAAAAATAAAAAGGATTAATGGCACATATCGAAACTCACGGCTTACTCTTAAGCTGACAAAATGAATAATGAGAAGGAAAAATAAAAGAGCTGCCTCAAAAAAGAGATACTGGATTATAAATATATTCGATAAGATAAAAAAAGGAGCTATATAAAAAATAAAGAAATCAATCAGTCTGTTTCTAAAAGTTACTGACATCATATTATTCGTTGAAGCGTTCACTTGAAACCCTTGAGTTCCCTCTTAATATTACTCCACAAGGTTTCTGCCTTAAGTCCAAAAACAGAATTAAATTCGGTAAAACAAGGACAGTAACATGTCTTACAGGGTTTATGTTCTTCAAGATTATCCCAAGCCTTTTGAAAACCAACCTCTGCAAAATTCAACGCAGGAAAAGTATCAATGAGCTGACCACAGGGGTAAACAAGACCATTTGCATCAACAAAACACATAAAACGCCCCATATAGCATTCAATATGTTCAAAACCTGAAGGCAATTCCTTCAATAGCTTTTCTTTATAACTTACGGGCCAATTGAGAGCATATTGATAGGTTTTATCTGAATAAAAGATTGGATACCCCATCTTTTTGTAATCCAAAACCTTTCGGATGAAATCTTTCATAATTTCATCGTTAATCGTTGTTTCCGTAGTCTCAGTCTTGGAAGTACTTTCATACGGAAGACCAAATTCAACATTAAACCCAATCGTTTTAGACAGTTCAATAATTTCTTCCAAAGCACCAATATTATTCATGGTAATAGTAGCACTCACATGAACAGGAATACCATTATTTTTGGCACAGGCAATTCCTTCAGTAATTTCTTTAAAGGTACCCTTTCCCCTGTTTTTGTCATTTGTTTCTTCTTTTCCATCCAAGCTAATACACAGAGAGTCGAGCCTTTTTAATTGCTCAATTCGTTCGGGCACTAATGCTCCATTTGAATTCATTCTACAAATCATTCCCCCATCTTTGACAGCATTAATATAATCTCCGATATCTTTTAACAGTAAGGGTTCTCCACCTCCAAGATGTATCATTGTTGTTCCGGAATGGGAGAGTTCTTTTATAAGCCCCAACCATTTTTCCTTGGGCACATCTTTGTCTTTACGGTTGAAGTAATCTCCATAACAATAAATACAATCATAATTACACCTGTTGGTAAGAGTTAGACTTACAACAACGGGAATCTTTTGATTTAAAAGGTTTCCCTTTATTATTCTTGATAAAAATTTTGCCTGTTGGGAAATCATAAATTCGATATCTGGTTAATGGAGCGTTTAAAAAATAGTCTAATAAGCCTTATAAAGGAAAGTATCCCCATATTATAACGAAGCATACATGTTTTAATTTTGTAACCATGGAGAATTTTTCCAAAGACAATAAATGGAAAGAGAGGAAATTTTAAGAATACCCTTACATAAGGTGCAAGAAATGGTATGCAAACAAGAACCGGAAACATGACCCTCAGTTTTTCTACTTTTTCCTGATCTTCAAGCACTAAATTACAACTATGATAAAAAGATCTTCCAAAGCTTACTTCTTCTTTTAATATACCCGCTTCTTTTGCAATTTTCTCAATTGCCGTTTTCGGGTAAGGTTGACAAAGGTAAACCCCTGCATAATCTGCCCGTAACTTGACATTCAGCTCCAGAGTTTCAATATCATGTTCCAAAGAACCATGGGGTAATCCGATGAGGTTTTGTGTGTAAATTTTAATTCCAAGCCTGTTAATCATCTTTGCTTTTACCACCATATCATCATTGTTCATCTTTCGATAAAGCACTTCTTCCCGTAATTTTTCATTACCTGTTTCAACTCCAATAAGAAGACATTTACATCCCGATTCACTGAGTTTTTTCACATAGTTTTCTGTGCAAACGTTAAAACTGGTGTTAGTCAAATATGGAAGTCCAACCTTTTCTTTATATTTTTCAGCAAACTCTTTTAACCATTCTTTTTGTGGTGGAAAAATATCATCAAAGAAATGAATCATTTTGGTTTTATATTTTTCTTTTAATTCAACACATTCCTCAATAAGATTATCAACCGACCTGATACGATATTTTTTTCCTTTTTTATCGTACATTTCCTGATATTGATTATTAAAACAGTAACTACATTTATACGGACACCCCCTACTGGCAATGACCGACCTTACATCTGCGTTATAAAATTGTAAATGAGTTTCTAAAAGGCTACGGTCGGGTAATCGTATGATGTCAAGTTCGTTTTCAAGGTTTTCCAAGGGGTTATAAAAACATTTCCCCTCTTCTTTATACCCAAGATTCGGTACATCCTTGACAGGTTCATTTTTATTCAATTTATCAAGAAATAAAGGAAAAGCATTTTCACATTCCCCCCTGAAAACATAATCAATTTCAGGCTTTTCAAGAATCTCAGGAAAAAATGTTGCGTGTGGACCTCCAAAAACTGACCGAATATTGAGATGTTTTCTTACTTCACAGTGTGTTTCAAAAAGATATGGGAAGTTAGCACTCAGCACAGAGTACGCTAATATATCAGGCTTTTTTTCCTCCACCTCCTGTAGTACTGATTCCAGTGAGTTTTCAACCATAAATACTTCATGCCCTCGACTTTTACAGGCAGAAGAGAGGTAAAGCACCCCTAAAGGTTCCTCAAATCCAAGGTCAGAAATATTTATGACAAACATTACTTTCATAGTGGGTTCATTTCAATTTGGCTTTAAATAACAGTGTTATAAAACTTTGGTAATAAAGAGTACTTGTTTAAAAAGGCTTAGTATCATATCAATATTCTTCACAAAAGAAACACCTTCTTTTCCGAAAAATAGAGATAGAAATGCTTTTTTCCTTTATTTCTTGCTTCACCCTCACCCAACCCTCTCCCATCAAGGGAGAGGGCTAAAAGATGATTTCTATCACTATTTTCAGACCTTTTATATTAAGACCTCCAACAGACTGAGTATCTCTCATGGAGAGCATCATGAAAATTTACTGTTGTCCGAGAATTTACTAAAGAGCATGGTTTAAATTGCTATCCATAATATTGTATAAAACGAATAAGAAACCTCAGACGTTGAGCTATAGAAACATTGGTTTTTGGTAAGTAATTTTTTGTAACCCAAATCCTTACAACAACAGATATTATATATAGAATGAAGGTTGGTAAAAGAAAAAAGAGCTTTTCAAAACGCCTTAAATGAGGAAATAAAACAAAAAGAGTAAAAAGTTTTTGAATTTTCTTAAAATAAACCTGTGTTTTATTTTCAAAGTGCAGGGGAGTGAATTTCCAGGTGTTTTTATGAATATCATCAAAGTGTGTTTCATCAAAGTAACCTTTTTCAATTGCAATTCTAGTCAATTCCATCTTTGGGTAAGGCATAAAATATTGTGCTGTAGGATTATCAGCCTTACAGTCGATATTAAGCTGTAATGTCTCTTTTACACTCTCAATGGTTTCCGTGGGAAGTCCTATCATATTGGAAACAGAAAGCTTAATTCCATTTTCATGTAATTGTTCGGAAGCCTTTAATATCATTTCCCTACTCATTTTTCTTTTTAATAATGTATTTCTTATTTCATCGTTTCCTGCTTCAATTGCCATTCTTAAAATCACACAACCTGCTTTCTTTAAAAGCTTCACACTTTCTTCATCAATTATGTTCGCTCGACCATAGCAGATAAAGGGGATATTGACTTGTTTCCTGAATTTTTCTGCGAATTCCTCGAGCCAGACCTTATCAATAATAAAAATATCATCCTCAAAAAATAGCAAATTGGCAACCATACTTCTTTTTAGTTTCTAAAACCTCCTCAACAAAATAGTCAGCTGATTTTCTACGAATAATTTTCCCCTTCCCTTTATACATTTCATTAAACTTGTGATTAAAACAGTAGGTACAGGGATATGGACAACCTCTACCGGACATAAAAGACTTAAACTCCTGAGTCTTTAAATAAGGATCTTTTTGGTAAAGAATTTCCCGATCTGGAAAAGGCAATGAATCCAAATCCTCAAGTAAATGAGGAAGATTGCCTTTAATAATTTTATTATGGACATCCTTTACCCAAAACCCTTCACATTCTTTAATTGTGTCGCTCATAAGTGCCTCTGATAAAGTAACAATTGTTGTATCACTTTCTCCAAGAGAGATTGCATCAAGAGATGTTGTTTCAATAATTTCGGGATAAAAGGTGGTAAAAGGACCACCGCAAATCTGCTTAATGTGGGGAAACTTTCTTTTAACTCCATCAAATAATTGGAGATACTGCTTATGAGTACCAAACATAAGGGAGTAAGAAACAATATCCGGAGATATTTTGCCTATCTCCTTATATATTTCATCTAAATTACTTGAGTAAATGAGGTGGGTATCAATACCTGCTTTGGATAATATCGGGTTTAACGTCATTATGGAAAGTTGCTCCGTCAAAAGCTTCCCATAGATAATCCAAGAAAATTTCATAGAAACGATTTATTTAAAAAGAAAATAAGCTTTGATGACTCTTTAAGGGGAAAAGGTTGAGAGTCAAAAGTTGCATTTATACAATATTATATCTTGTGCCAACACAATCTGGACATGGCACTTTACACCCTTTTCCAGATTCATTTTTAATATCGTAATAAAAGGGAAAAATGGTAAAAAAAGAAGCTGGACAGAGCTTTTCAGAATTATATAGATTGAGAGTAAATACATCTCCAACATTATGACCTTTTGGGCAATCACCACGACGCTCCATAACTGTTATGGTTATTTCTTTATCAATGATGTCTATTGGATGAGAAAGAAAGTTCATTAAATAATTTACTTTTGTAATCGCTTTATATACTAAGACTGGTTTTTTAAAAACTACCTCTATTTTAAGGACTACCTCACCCTTCTGATCAGGACACCTCACCACCTTTGTCGCCTCATTTTTACCATATAAAAGTGCTAAGGCTGTTGGGTAACAGGAATAAAGAGCATTGAGGCACAAACTATCAAGAGTCATATCCTTCTCAGTAAAAGAAGCTTCTTTCTGATGATAACGACAGGGAAACGTTATGGAATCAACAGAAATATGTATCTTTGAAGTATCATCTTCCTGCAAACAAGGTCGAATATATTCTTTAGACTCCTTTTCTCTACTGATTAAAGCAATCTCCTCATCTTCAAAGGTTTTTATTGAAAAAGGGGTCGTTTCTTGAAATAAGTAGGGAAAACAACTGCTGAAATCAACTGGGGATAGAGGAAACGAGCTTAAAGGAATTTCAATAACATCTCCTATTGCATGGGAACGAGGACATTCTCCAGAAAGATTTAAAACCCGTAAAAAAAGGTTTCTTTCTCCTTCAATATCTTTATATCCAACACCA
>JADGAW010000157.1 GCA_015231815.1 Nitrospinota bacterium | reverse complement strand
CTCCCTTGCCGTTTAGGTCAACCTTAATTTCGCTCTGAGGTTTTTTTCTGTACACTTCAGCAAAAAGCTGTGCAGCAAATCCTTCACGGGAACCTTTTCCCATATCGGTGATAAGGGTTTTTGCGGCAAGATTGTCCATTTTCCACTCACCTTTTGGTCCCAGAATAATAATGAGATTTGATGTCAGGTTTATTACCTTTTCAAGAAAATCCTTTTGTTCAATAAGACCTTTTTTTAATGCCTCCTCTTCCGTTATGTTTCGCAACATATAAAGATGGTTGGTAATTTTTCCTGTTGGTGAAATAATGGGCGTTCCTGATATCTCAACGATTATTTCCTGATTGTCACCAGTGGTTAACGTATAGATATCCCGTCGATCTCTTCCTCTTGTAAGTAATTCCCTTAAAGCAATAAGTTCATCTTGAGGAGCTTTTTTCCAAATCTTTTCAAGAGAATTTCCAATTATGCTTGTTCCCGGTATTCCTGCGAGGGTTTCCAATGCCGGATTAATGAGCCTTATTTCTCCATCAGGGTTAGAAATGCACACTGCGTCACCAGTAAAGCATAGTGCCATTTCGATCTGCATTTCCTGCAACTGTCTTGTTTCGCTTTCCAGCATATGTTTTTCAATATACCGCTCCATCTTTTCCGAGAACTCAAAAAACATTCTTCTTGCCGCCTTGTCATGTTCTTGAGATGGCTCCCATTTATTAATTTCTTTTCTGAGATTTACAATTTCATCTAACCATTGTTTGTAAAACATATTTTGTAATTAGTATATGAATAAAAGGAACTTTTTTTTATGAGCAAAAGGGATACCAATATTGGAAGATGGCCTTGTTTGTAGCAATATTCTGTAAAAACAATGCTGTGCAGGTAATTGTGGTGTTATTTATAGAATTATAATATGATTAATTTTTAATCATGAGGCAGCAATGTGTTTTATATTTATACAAGATGAAGTGCTATATATGGAGAAGTTGCAATGAAAGAAAGAAAAAAAAATTGTCCTTTGAAAGAGACCTCTATGTTTTAAAATATTGTTACATTTTAAATTAATATTTATTTTTTTAGGAGATAATCATGAATAGTGATTGTGGTGAATGGAGTATTGCTGTAAAAAAAATTGCGGCATTATCAAAAGATCTAAAAGAAGAGCTTTTGAATTTGGGATGCAAGGTAGCTGAAGAAAATGTTTTTCTTCATATTCACTTATTTATCCCCGTAAACAATTACGGAAAAGTGGAAGAATTATTGGAGAGTAACGGTTTTTCTCTTCAAGAGAAACATCCTGAATATTGTACCTTTAATGATGATTCTTTTGAGATTTTCGAAAAACGAGTTCCTATTATTGAAGCACGGGAAAATGACACAATGAAAAAATTACTGGATTATGGAATTCTTATGTCTGGTGGTGCCGGTGTTCCTCATATACATATTCAGATAGCTGATAATATGCACAGTGAAGTTGAAGCAAAGCTGAACGAAAACGGGTATTATAAAAAGAGATAGAACGGGAAAAAGCAATCTGGGAAAAGCTTAAACCTTAGATGAAGTGCCCAAGAATAAAGTACTCCCTTTTATTGAAATGAGCCAATCGCAAGACTATGTTTTTTACCTGTTACTAGCCTGTTGTACGAAGCCCACTTGCAATAGCGTTTACTGTTAGAAGGAGTTGAGGTAACAGTTCTTCTTTACTGTCTGGAGCATTTCTCCATTTATGCAAAAGAGCTATTTGCTGATGGTGAAGAGTTCTGAGTCCTTCCTGACGTAACTCTATGAGTTTATGAATATTAGACCTGCGTTTTGATAATGAACCGCCATAAATTTTTTCCAACATTTGTTGAGTTCGTGTATGCTCATTATTAATATGGGTCATAATATTTTTTCTTGTGTTGTCATCTTTTACTAAATGTGAATAATCATTCATTATTTCACTATCTGACATGGCAATAGTTGTTGCAACATTACTTAAGATGTAATGAATGGGTGGCCAGTTAAAGTAATGTTTTTTTAGAGCTTGAAAGGTTTTTTTGTCTTCAATTGACAACCACTCTAATGCAGAACCTACTCCAAACCATCCTGAAAGATAAAACCTGGCTTGTCCCCAGCTAAAAACCCATGGAATAGCTCTTAAATCGGAAATGGTATGTTTTCCTGTTCTTCTTGATGGTCTTGAGCCAATTTGGTTCTCTTCAATAGCATCGATTGGAGTTGCTTCCCTGAAAAAAGTAATGAAATTTTCTGTCTTCAATAATGTTTCATAGGATTCTCTGCTTTTTTCAGAGAGTATATCCATTACGGGAGAAAGAGGATGGTTTTCTTTTTTCGTATGTACACTATTTAATGATTCGCATGTTACTCCTGCAATTAAAAGCTCGAGATTATATGCTGCATTTAAAGGGTTTGCATATTTTTGTGCAATGGTCTCCCCCTGTTCTGTCATCCGGAGTTTTCCCTGAAGAGAATTATGGGGAAGTGCTTTAATAAAACGATGTGTTGGTCCTCCTCCACGACTAATGGTACCTCCTCTTCCATGAAAAAAACGTATTTTTACCCCTAACTTTTCTCCAACATATGTAAGTTTTTCCTGAGCACGATAAAGGTTCCATAAACTGGCAAGTATGCCTCCATCTTTATTACTATCACTATAACCAATCATGACCTGTTGCTCTGGTTCTTCATGATTTAAACATTTCATTCTATATTCCAGACTTTTTTTTGTTAATGGGTGCGTAAGAAATGCTTCCAATATTTCTGGTGCCCTTTGAAGATCTTCAATGGTCTCAAACAGAGGTACTACATGCACTAACGAGTATAGACCATCTTCAGACTGTTTCGTTAAACCGACTTCTCTTGTCAACAGATAAACGAGAAGCAAGTCTGATACATTTCTTGTCATGCTGACAATAAATGAACCAATACTTTCAATTCCATTTTTTTGAATATGATCTGCAACAGCCTTATAGCTACTGAGAACCGACTCTGCCTCTGCACCATGTTGAATGTCACAGCGAGTAAAAGGTCGTGGTGTAAGCAATTCCTGATTTATAAATTTCAGACGTTCGTTTTCTTTCCACTTGAGGAAGTCTTCTCCGTTAAGTCCTGCTGAAGATAAAAGTTGGGATATCGCCAGATCGTGAAAGCGGCTATTTTGTCGTATATCCAGTACAGCCAGATGAAAACCGAAGGTCTTAAGTAATCGTATAAGGGGATCAATATCCATCTTAATAATCCTCATTGCTTTAACTTCCATCAAATTTTCCCGTAATAATAGAAGGTCTTTCATTAACTCATCTGGTGACGAGTACAGTTCCTCTTTTGCAATATGACTATTTTGAGGTAATGGAAGTTTAATAATCATAAGGTTAACAATTTGCCTCCATGGTTCCCTTAGATTTCTTTTTATTGCCTTCTCACCTGCTTCACCAAGAGGTGTTGCTAATTCTTTAATACGGTTTAAAAGTGTTTTTGATGGGGTTTGTAAGAGCTCTGACAAACTAATTCTAAAGGCAATAGCAGTAAGTTGTTCTTTAATAAGTTCAACTGCTGTTAATCTGAACTCTGACAGAGTTTCCTTCGTTACATTTGCGGTAACAAAAGGGTGTCCATCCCTATCACCTCCTACCCAGTTGCCAAAACTCAAACGAGGTAATTGTAGTGGATTATCTATGAGGGATTGGTCAAAGCCAGCCTGTTTCCAAGCGTAATAAAATCGTCTATCAAGTTCAGAAAGAACCTTTGGAAAAACATTTTGCAAGTAGTAAATAACATTTTTACGTTCAGAGGCGACATCTGGTTTTTCCATTCTTATTTCACCAGTTCTCCATAATCGCTCCAGCTCAGTTTTAATCGACTCACGAATTCCTTCCAGCTCAGATGGAGTCCAAATTTTATTTTCCCGTTTAAAAAGGAGTAAATAAAGATTGCGGTGGTATTCCAGTACTGTCCCTCTTTTTGCTTCCGTTGGATGTGCTGTTAATACAGGTTCAATTCTGCTCGCAGGCAACTGAGCCGCAATCTCATGTTCATTGAGTCCACAATGTTTGAGATGATTAAGGCTTTCAGCCCATAGGCCAGGAATTTTGTCGGAGTTTCCTTTTTTTTCAATAACTCGTCGCATTTGAACGGCAGCATTTTCCTCCACCATATTGAGGAGTTGAAAAGCTATTGAGTATGCTTGCGAAGTGCGAAGTGGTTTTTTTATATTTTCTTTGGGTGGACGGTCATCATGCAACCAAGGTAACCTTTCAGACAGTTCATCTTCCCCCAGCTCTTGCAGGACTTCCTTAAAACAATTCATAATAAACTTCAGGTCATCATGAATTTTTTTAAAATTTATATCGCGAACGGTATCAACAATCATACTTATTTATTTGATGTTATTATTTTTTCTCTATGACATACCATAAAAAAAATCTACTTTTCCTGTCTCAAGGGAATACTCTGCTCCCACAATTAAAAGCCCACTGTTTTTAATTAATTGTTCCAGAATTGAAGATCCCTCCTTTAATTGATTTACTGATGCCTCAATATTTGCCCTTACTGCTTTTTTGGTTAAAAGATGTAAATCGTTCCCTTTCTCTTCTTTCAGTAATGGCTCTACAGATGGACGAATTCGTTCAACGATTGATTTAAGGTTTGGTGACCTGTTTTCAGAGGGGCGTTCGAGTTCTTCAATAGTCGCTTGTATTGCACCACAGAGAGAATGACCCAAAACAACGACTAACCTTGTTCCAAAACGTTCCGCAGCAAATTCAATACTACCCACCTGAGATGGAGCAACGATATTTCCTGCAACTCTTATAACAAAGAGGTCTCCGATTCCTTGATCAAAAATAATTTCTGCAGGAACCCGAGAGTCAGAACAACCGAGAATAATTGCAAAAGGCGTTTGAACTTCTATAAACTCTCCTCGTTTCTTTTGGCAGGTCAATATATTTCTTTCTTCACCACCTTTTATAAATCTTTTGTTTCCTTCTATTAATCGATTCAATGCTTTTTGTACGGTAATCATCTTTTATTTTTGTTCACAAATATTTCTTAAATTATAGCCTACTAAGTGATTTGTTGGGCTTTGCCATTGCTTTATGTACACAATTTTTTGTTACAGCAAACTGGCAAGGAGAGCGAGTTTATCACAGGGTAGGAAACTTGAATTTGATAGCCTTATTCTGTTGCTGCACAATTTACTGCACAATCGAAGGTTTTTGGGGATCTGGCAATTTAGCGGAAATCTGAACTTGCCCATCAATACGTGGTGCCGAGGGCCGGAATTGAACCGGCACGGGGTTGCCCCCGCAGGATTTTAAGTCCTGTGCGTCTACCAATTCCGCCACCCCGGCACGGGGAATGTTGCAGGATTCCGAGATTTTACTCTCTGAAATTACTTGTAGGTCTTATGAAAAAGTTTAACACTCTTTAACAACTACTGAGTATTTTTAGCTTATTAGGATACTACTAAAAGCCATTATAAAGGGCGATATTTTACTATAGAATATTGAAAAGTAACTGGAAATTAAGTTCTGTGCGTACTAAAAATAAT
>JADGAW010000156.1 GCA_015231815.1 Nitrospinota bacterium | reverse complement strand
CTCTGAGAACTTTCATAAACAGGTAAAAAAACAGGAGAAAGTTTTACCAAATCAGCTTCTGTCTTTAATAAATACTCTCTTTCCAAAAGACATTCCCTTACAAGATTAAACTCTCCTGTTTCCAGATAACGAAGTCCCCCATGAATGAGCTTACTTGATTTACCGGAAGTCCCGCTTGCTATTTCTTTCTTTTCAAGCAGTAAACAACTTCGGTTTTTTTCTGCAACAGCCTTTGCAATACCAACTCCATGAATACCTCCTCCGATAATAACTACGTCATATGCCATGATGTTTTGATTTAAATTTTCGTTGCCAATATAAACAGAATTCATAACGCTTCTGAAACCTTTGAGCAAAGCATTAAATTAACACACGCAGGTAAGAGTTACTTAGTTATTAATTTAGATTTTATTCTTAATTATTTTCTACTATAATGTTTTAAATTTTTTGTGTTTTTTGCTTTTGAGGTTGACGTTATAGCAATTAAAGGCTCTTTTAGAGCAAAAATCCCTTTCACTCTTAACATCTATCTCTTATGTATAGAATTGTTATTGTCGGTGGCGGAAAAGGAGGCTCATCTCTTCTTGAGATATTCTCCAAGAACAATGATATGTCTATTGTCGGGATTTTTGACCAGTCATCTCAAGCAGAAGCCTTTAAGCTTGCCCGAGACTTACAAATCCCCACGTATTGCGACCTACAGGATATTACTCTCCTTGATTGTGACATTATAGTCAATGTCACAGGAAGCTATACCGTAACCAAAGAAATTGAAGAGCTTGTTCCTGCAAATATTGAAGTAATCTCCAACAAAAGTGCCAGAGTTATTTGGGAGCTTATTGTTTCACGGGAAAAGATTGTTGAACGCATGGAGCGCTACAATAAAACCCTGACATTTCTTCATGAAATTGGAATTCTTCTCTCTCGTTCCGGTTCTTCAGAAAAAGCGGTAAAAACAGCTTTGGAACGAAGCCTTGATTTAACGGGTGCTCCTTCAGGAAGTATTGCAATTTACCATCAAGAAGAAAATAAAATGAAGAATTTATTTTCTATTGGCTTTTCGGACAAGTTTCAGCAAACCGAAGAATGGTCAGTGAGGGAAGGGGGAATTACGGAAATGATTCTGAAACAAAATAAACCCGTGGTAATTGACAAACAAATGATTGAAGAAAATATTGCTCATCAAAATATCATTGATGAAGGAATCAAGACGGTTATGGCAGTATCTTTAGTTGACCGTGGGGAGGTTATAGGAATTCTGTACAATGACTATAAAATTGAAAGGAAATTTAGTGAAGAGGCATTAAATATTATCGGACTCTTTGCAACAAATGCTTCTACGGCAATAAAACAAATTAAGGAAAATGAATTTAATCAACATCTTGCAACAACTGATGGACTTACCGGTCTGTATAATTTCCGCTATTTCAAGCACTCTTTAGAAAGGGAGATGAAAAAGAGCAGGGAGATGGATTTTAAACTTTCCCTCTTATTAATGGATCTTGATCATTTTAAAAAGTATAACGACAATTTTGGGCATCTCGCAGGAGATGAAATTCTTAAGGAATCAGCCATCATAATGCGAGAATCAATCAGAGTTATGGATATTCCTGCCCGGTATGGCGGAGAGGAATTTGCCGTAATTCTTCCGGGAAGCAGTAAGGAAGTTGCCGTAAGTGTAGCAGAAAAAATCAGGCTAAGAATTGAGGAAAATGCTTTTAGTACAGGAGATAAGGAAAGCATAAACCATAAGGTAACCGTGAGTATTGGCGTATGTACCTTTCCTGATGATACTGATGATATTCAGGATTTTATCGATAAGGCTGATCTTGCCCTCTACGTTTCAAAACATGCCGGAAGAAATCAGGTAAACAGCTTTAACAGTGCAATGCTCCCCAAGTAAGGTGTTTTCTGGTAAAATTCAGTTTTTCAATTCTTTACCTCTAATTTCTCCATGTCCCTATATTTGAAAAAAAGTCTTGGTCAGCATTTTTTGACCGACAGTTATTACATTCAGAAAATTCTTGAATCTATTATTACGTTAATTCCTAAAGGTGACCAGCTAATTGAAATTGGACCGGGGGGCGGGGTTATGACCGAAAAACTTATCAACATGTATCCAAAACTGAGAGTTTTGGAACTTGATAAACGCTTTGCGACAAACCTGAAAAAACGTTTTCCCCAATTATCGGTAATCTATGGAAATGCAACCCGCTTTCCATTTGTCAATCGAGAGAACCTTTCTCTTTTTGGAAATTTACCCTACAACGTTTCTGTTAGAATTATCAACCGACTTGTTGAAGAGGAGGTGGAAAATATGGTCTTTCTGGTTCAAAAAGAGGTTGCAGAGCGACTTACTGCAAAGCCGGGAACAAAGCCCTATAATTCCGAAACTATTTTTATTGATTTTCACTGTGAAGCTGAACTTTTATTTGATATCCCAGCAGGAGCCTTCAGACCTAAACCAAAGGTTGTTTCATCACTGGTACACCTGAAGAAAAGAGCTACGCCGAAGGTGGATGTAAAAAACTATTTGGAGTTTATGCGGTTTATTCGGCTTTGTTTTAGTCAAAAAAGAAAAATGGTGAGAAATAACTTAAAAAAACAATACCCCGATACCAACATTGAGGAAACCTTGCTTGCCTTAAACCTTAAGGAAACAGCAAGAGCTGATGAAATGCCGATTCAGGAACTGACAAACCTTTTTGCAGCACTTGAGGGAAGTAAGTTAGAACGTTAGAACGTTGGAAGGTTAAAAAATATGGCAAAGAAAAACAGTGTTTATGTGTGTCAGTCCTGTGGAGTTCAATCACCGAAGTGGCAGGGAAAATGCGCCGATTGCGGAGCATGGAACTCTTTTTTGGAAGAGGAGGTTGTAAAGACCGGAAAGGGTAACCCGATAATTTCAGGTACCGGACTAAAACCACTGCCTATTTCTGAAATTGAGATACAGAAACTTGTTCGGGAACAGTGTGGAATTGCAGAGTATGACCGGGTCTTAGGTGGAGGAATGGTTCCGGGCTCCCTTATTCTCATTGGTGGTGATCCCGGTATTGGAAAATCGACCTTAATGCTTCAAACTTCGGGAAAATATGCAGAAAAAGGACATAAAGTTCTCTATGTTTCCGGTGAGGAATCAGCTTCACAAATTAAACTCAGGGCGCAAAGGTTGGGCGTTCATTCAGATAATCTTTATATTTACTCAGAAACTGCCCTTGAAACGATTTGCAGCGAAATTAAAAAGCTCAATCCCTTCTTTGTGGTCATTGACTCCATTCAGACCATTTTTTCCTCAAGCGTACAATCGATTCCCGGTAGTTTGACTCAGGTACGTGAATCAGCTTCTGCTTTCATGCGGCTTTCAAAAAACCTGAATATTTCCATCGTACTTATCGGTCATGTTACCAAGGAGGGAGCTATTGCCGGACCAAAGGTTTTGGAGCATACGGTTGATACAGTGCTTTATTTTGAAGGGGAACGGGGGAATTCCTACCGAATTGTTCGTGCAATAAAAAACCGTTTTGGACCAACAAACGAGCTGGGAATTTTCGAAATGCTCAACGAAGGAATTTCTGAGGTATCAAATCCATCGGAGCTTTTTCTTTCAGATATTCGGGAACAGGTTTCTGGTTATGCAGTTACGGTTACCATGGAGGGAACAAGACCCTTTTTGATTGAAATTCAGTCATTGATTACTTCCTCCTCTGGTTTTGGCTCCCCGAGAAGAATGGCAAACGGAGTTGACAGTAACCGTCTTTCCATAATTATTGCAATTCTGGAAAAAAGGGCAGGACTTCATATCAATACTGAGGATATTTTTGTCAATGTTGTTGGCGGAGTGAAATTAAACGAGACGGCAGTTGATTTGGCAATTGTTGCGGCAATGGTTTCCAGTTTTCAAAATAAACCAATTAACGATACAACGATTTTTATTGGAGAAGTTGGACTTGCAGGAGAAACCCGACAGGTCTCTCAACTGGAAACACGCCTGAAGGAAGCGGTTAAACTTGGTTTTAAGAGAGCAGTTATTCCCAAGAGTTCTTCCAAAATAAAAAAATCGATTAAAAATCTGGAAATTATTGAAGTAAAAAATATTCGGGAACTCATGGACGAGGTTTTTTGAAATTAATAGTACAAATGTGCTCTCAATGTATGAGAAGAATGCCTGAATCAGCATCATTGACTTTCACTTTACCCCTTCTGTCTCAACCCCTTTCCCTTAATCTCAATGAACATGTGTGTCGGCATGAAAGCTTTCCAGATGGTCTTTGTGGTCAATAAAAAATTTGTCGAGTTCACATGAATAGACATCAGCAATAACTTTTTCGTTTATCAGCTCTGCTTTGTTGTGCCAGTGCATTTTTTTGTTCAGACAGGCAATTTGGTCTGCATGGTTTTGAAGCTGGGAGATGTCGTGGGAAACCATAATTGCTGTTAGTTTGAACTCCTGCTGCACCATTTTTATGAACTCAAGGAAACTGTTTTGTCCGTGGGAGTCAAGTCCTGTTGTTGGCTCGTCAAGAAGAATAATTTCAGGCTTACTGATTAAAGCCCTACAGATGAAAATTCTTTGCTGCTGACCGCCGGAGAGTTCTCCAATTGGAGTGTAAGCGTAATCCAAAGCTCCGATTTTCTCCAAGAGTTTAAGTGCCCGGTTTTTTATTTCCTGTGTTACCTGTTTAAAAATTCCCAGTTTTCCGTAAGCTCCCATTAAAACCACTTCGAGGCAGTTAACGGGGAAGGTCCAGTCGATAACGTTTCGTTGCGGCACAAATCCTACAAGTCCTTGCTTTAAAACGGGTGGTTCTCCTAATATCTTTATTTCTCCGGATGTTGGTTTTAATTTTCCCAGAAGCATTTGCAAAAAGGTGGTTTTTCCTCCTCCGTTAGGTCCTATCAAGCCAACAAACAATCCTCTGTCCACGCAGAAATTCAATTTTTCCAAAATGATCTTGCCATCACGAGTAAACGAGAGGTCTTTTACTTCAATAACTGGTCTTTCACATTTACATCCATCAGGAGCAGTTTCGCATCGATACATCTTTATACCTTTATTTTTCTTTTTTCCGGATTTTTTTGTTGACGGTAATAAATGGATATATTGCCAATATTACTAACATTTACTGATTTTGTTTTCTTTTCAATCTCTGCTGCCAGCTCTTTTTTTTCATCCTTAAAATCAATAAACTTTAATTTTATAAGTTCATGGTCATCAAGTGACTTGTTAATTGTCTCGATGAGCTCAGAAGTTAGCCCGTTCTTTCCCAGTTGTACCACCGGATCAATATGATGGGCAAGTCCTTTTAAGGTTTTTCTTTGAGCGGAGGTTATTTTTGTCATGGCGTATCCTTTTTTTTAAGTTGGGGGATATATTTTCCCAGAATATCAATATACGCAGTAAATGAAAGTACAAAAACAGCTCCCATTGCCGGCATTAATAACCTGTGACCGTACCTGGATATTGGTCCAAACATTATTAGTGGGAGAATATAAAGAACAATGTAAAGGTTCAATGTTATTTCCCACATTGGCATTGTCCTTAATTCACCACGTTTTAATTTTAAAGCGAAATATAATGCATAGCCTAACCATATTACAATC
>JADGAW010000155.1 GCA_015231815.1 Nitrospinota bacterium | reverse complement strand
CCCATTTCCCTTTTTTTTTTTTTTTATAAAAGTTCTTGAAGGCGGGGGTGAAGCCCCTGCATCAATTGCTGTATTGGGAGCAATCTTCTCCATTACCATTAATGAGTTAATGTACCGTTACCAAAGCTGTGTTGGGAGAGAATTAAACTCCCCTGCTTTAAAAGCAAATGCCTGGGATAACAGGTCAGATGCCCTGTCATCTGTTGGCGTTCTCTTTGGAATTGTCGGGGCTATTGTTGGTTTCCCAATACTAGATCAATTGGCTGCTATGTTTGTTGCCATGCTTGTTGCAAAAATTGGTATGGAGCTTATGGCCGAAGCAATGAAAGGCTTAATGGATAGTTCAATTGAGCTTGATGAACTAAAAGAAATATACAAACATACCCAAGAGGTAAAAGGAGTAAAGGCGATTTCGTATATTCGTGGACGTTCATTAGGCGAACAGGTTTGGATAGATGTTGAGATTGAGGTAAACGGAAATATTACCGTTGAGGAGTCTGAAGTTATTACAAACCGGGTAAAAGCCGTCATTCACCGAGACGTAGAGCATGTTGGAGAAGTAATGGTTTATTTAAAAGGAGAAGAGAAATCTAAGGGCATGAGTTCTGGAATGCAATTCTGGAAAAACTTTGTTCTCAGTAATTAATGAAATAAAGGTTTGATGTTCAATCCTTATAATTTTAACTAAATAAATAATTTTATTTTTTGGAGGTAACAATGTCTGAAGAGGAAAACACTGAAGAAACTAAGGAAGTAAAAAATGTTACGGCTCAACAATCAACTCATCATGAAGAGAGTTCAGATATAGCAGCACCAGCTCTTGCTACAACTGCAGGAATTATTGGTGGTGGAGTTGCTACTTCTGGAGCTGCGATGGGCGTAGCAGGAGCTGGAGCAAGTGGTATCGCTGGTTATGCAACAGGAATTTCAATTACCGCACATGCTGTGGCTTGCGCTGAAGCAGCAGCAATTGGAACAATGTCTGCCATTGCAGCAGGTCCTATTCTTGGCGGACTCATTGGCTATACTGGCTATAAGGTTTTTAAAAGCGTTATGGCAAAAAAGTAACCGTAACCAACAATCTAAATATCTATCCGTTTAAAGGTTTTAAACGAGCCATTTAACGGTATAAATCTATAACAACATTATCTTTTATTGAGAGGAAATCAATGTTTACAACAAATTCAATTACTGGTCTTTTAGCAGGGGTTGTAGTAGGAGCAATTGGTATGGAACTTCTTAACAAAACAAATCCTGAATTGGTAAAGGGTGTTGAAGATAAATTCAAGGATGCTGTCGAATCAATAAAATCATCTTTTCAAGGTAAAGAAGAAGTAGAAGAAGCATAAAAAAACCAATTGAAGGTTAATTGTTACTTCTTTCAACCTTCTCCCTCTACGCTTTTTTACTTCTCAAACCTAAAACCTTTCTAACCGACAAGAAATGACTTTAAACAATGCCTTCAGCGAAGAATTTGAGTTTATCTGCTCTGATTGTGGAAAAAGATATAGTGAATCAGAAGCTGCCCAAGTAGGTTCTTTTTGTAATTCAGATTTATGTGCCGATTCTATGACACTTCTCCAGAGAGTAAGAATAACACCTCCTCAGGAAGAAGAAATCTTTGAGGAAGAAGCAGAATCTGAAAAAGAAATAGCAGTTGCTGCTGCAGTTGTTGAAGAGGCAAAAAATGTTGCAGAAACTGTTGAAGTCGTTGCTGAAGAAAAAACCGATAATGAGGAAGAAAAGGCTCAAAAGGAAGAAAATAAGGATGAAGGCCTGGGTGAAAAAGAAAAAGAAGTTGATGAAGCTATTACCTCTGCCGTAGAAGAAGAAGTTGAAGAAGATAAAAATGAATCTCTCGAAGAAACGATTCAAGAGGATAGAGAAGAAATAAAAGATGAGGTAATTGAAGAGGTTAAGGAAGAAGTTAAAACACCAACGATAAAAGCACCAAAGATAAGCCCTGTGAAAAAAGAACGAATTGAAGTAGGACTTGGAATTCTTGTTTGTGATACATCTGGCTCTATGGAGGATTATGCAATTGAAGGACAACGAATTCCTAAATTAACCCTTGTAGCAGGAAGTGTTGCCAGAGGTATTTGGGATTTGGTTGAGTATATGTCCGAGTTTGGAAAAGAAAGAGCCTATATTGCTCTTTGCGGCTTTAACAAAAAAGCCGATGTTTTTAAAGACCCACAAGGTAATAGCTTTATTAAAAGTGTCATGGAAATCGAGAAAGAATTCTCTTCAGCAAGAAATCTTGCAGAATATATTTCCAACGCAATGAAAGCCCATCAGGAATATGTTCCTGGTAACCTTATAAAAGAGACCCTTCTTGGTAAACAAAACACAAAGAACTTCACCAACGTCACAGATGGACTCAGACTGGCTCATGAGCTCAAAGAATCCTGCCTTAAGGGCGACATGACCCCCTTTGGCGGTCCTTCAAATATTCGTGCTGTTGAAGATGTTTGCCTCACCCCAGAAGGTGATTCGGTAAATGTACCCAACATACGCTGTTTGATTTATTCTGATGGTTCTCATAACTACCCCAACAAAACAACAATCACAAACCCTTTTGCCAATGATGAAACTTCAGTACTGATGTCCGCATTTTTTGGTAAAGAAGACTCACGAGGGTTCAAACAAATGGAAAGTATTGCCTGTATTTGTCCAAAACATGGAGAACCAGGTACCTTTCTCGTCAATAATGCAGAACGCTATCACCAGTTACGAGGGTTATTTAGAATGTCCTCTGGAGCTTCCGGTTTTTGTAAATATTGCCTTCCAAGGGATGTTTAAACTGCTAAGAGACTAAGGCACAAAAAAGTGGGATGGGAAATATAATATATTCACCCAGCTTTATCAGTACCAACATTTTTTTTGTAAACAAACTCTGAGAAGAGCAAATTGGTAAAAAATAAAGGTATTAAAACCAACAACTGTTTACTTTTTACTCCTCAATTATCTTAATGTTTACTTATAAAAAAGTAACGCAAGAATAGAGCAAGAAAAAAGCAACACCCCATCACCCTTCATTGTGACTTAGAGTCTTTGTGGTAATTTAACCCATCTATTATGGCAAACGAGGCGTTGACCATCTTTGTTGATTATTCCCTTGATATTCTACCCTTCTTTATTACTGCTCTTTTTATTGCTTCACTTATTAACTATTATGTCCCCGACACTACCGTGGAAAAATGGCTTAAAGGGGATAAAACTTCAACCCTTTTTACCGCCGCTTTTATAGGAACATTAACTCCGCTATGTACCTGCGGTTTAATTCCTCTGGCAATTGCCTTAAGAAAAAAAGGAGGAGATATAAAACATGTTATTTGTTTTCTTTCCTCTGGAGCAGCTTGTAGTATTACCGTCCTCTTTATCACTCTCTTCTTCCTTGATGCTTATATTACCCTGCTACGGTTTGTGGCAGCAGTTTTTTTTGGTATTCTGACGGGACTTCTTGCCTCTTACCTCATTAAGGATGAAATGATTGCCGAGACTGATTCCTGCAGTAACTGTGGCTGTGAAAAAAAAGATGAGGAAATAAGCTTTTGGGTCAGGGTTTCAGATGATTTTCAGGAAAATTTCAAGGACTTTTTTCCCTGGATAATGGCAAGTCTTATTTTGGCAACCTTTGCTTCAATCTCCGTTGATGTTCATCTGGTAAAAAGCATTCTCGGCAACGATTCCCTTTGGTCTCCTTTAACAGCATCTCTGATTGGTTTTCCTTTTTATTTTTGTGCTGGTTCTGAACTTCCCTTACTTAAGGCACTTCTTGCAAAAGGAATGGGAGTTGGTCCTGCAGTCTCCTTTATGACCGCCTCTCCCATTGTAAATATTATTTCCTTCACTATTATAGTAAAATGGCTGGGAGCCAAAGGAACAGCACTCTACTTTCTGATTTCAATAGGTGCAACAACGGTGATTGGTTCAATCATACGACTAGTATCATAAACATTTTTTCGATACGGAGGAGGATATGGGAAAAAGAATCTTGTTTGGTCAATACCTCATTAATAAAGGAGCTGCATCACAGGAAAAAGTTCATGAAGCATTAATTGAGCAAAAAAAACATATTCCTCACCTTGAAGATTTGCTCGTTACAGAAGGATTCCTCACAAAAGATGATGTATTTATGATTCTCAGTGAACAGGAAGGCACCGAAGAAGGCTTTCTTGATGTGGCGATGGCAAATAATCATTTAACTCATGAACAGGTTGAAGCAATAAATAAGAAAGTTTTGTCATTAAGACCACAAATTGGCTCGATCCTTGTCAAAAATGCTGTTATAACTGAAGAGGTACTCCAACAAGAGTTAGAAGAATTTGAACAGTTCATCCATGAATATGATGATATTCGAGCAATCTTGAAGAAGGTAAAAGTATTTGACTCTCTTACCCCACCAGTTATTGACTACCTTGCCTATATACCGGAAAGAATAAAAGCACCATCAAATCAAATAATTATTAAACAGGGGGAAGAATCAGATTCTTTTTATGCAGTGGCTAAAGGAGCTCTTAAAGTTACCACCGACAACCCCGCTGGTGGAGAGGGTATCTATATTACAACCATTGGTCCCAAAGATATCTTTGGAGAAGCAGCAATCTTTGGAAATGTAAAAAGAAACGCCAATATTATTGCTCAAGGGGAAGTGGAACTTCTTCAATTTGAAAAGAGTGAGTTTCTGGAATTCTTACGAAAGTTTCCCATGTCTTCTCAATCGATTTTATTATGTATTTCAAGACGACTGCTTTTTAAGTTAAGCTCAGCAAATAAAAAAGAGGCCTATGGACAACAAAAGAGTGCCGATCAAGATTCAGGAATTGACGGATTTTTTGATATGCAAAGTTGTTAAAGTAAAATTCGGAAAAGTTACGAGGAATACTATTTTTTTATTATAACCACGAGGTTACAATGCCAGAAGAACAACCACAGGAAGAGACGAATCAAGTTCAATCCAAGGAAAAAGAGCAGCATGAGGCATATAAAAAGTTAATGAAACAAATTGAGTTTTTTCAACCATTTGATGACACGGAAATTGATAAGCTCTTTAAATATTGCTCCATAAGAAAATACGAGGCGGGTGAAATAATAACAAAGGAAAATGTTGAGGATTATATATTCTATGTTGTATTAAAGGGGAGCGTGAGAATAACCAAGGTTGATTTATCCCATACAAAACGACATCTTGCCACGATTAAAGCAGGTGGTTGTTTTGGGGAAATGGCAATTTTATTACATGAGAAAAGAACCGCTACTGCTTCTGCGGAAAATGACTGTTTTATTATCGAAATAGATGCCAGAATGGAAGAATTGGAACTGGAAATTCAGGTAAAGATATTACGACAGTTTGGCATTATTGTCTCGAAAAGACTTTCCGACTCTAATTTAAGGTAAAACCCTCCTCTGACAGATTAACCTGTCACACGAAATTAATACAAAATCTCATTGATGGAAGGAGTTTTTAGCTGAAGCTTGAGGATTTTGTTGTCTTGCTCAGATAAAAAGCACTGATACCTCATCCTCCTTTTATTTACTTGAGCTATAGAAGTACAAAAAAAATGATGAAATTTCTTTAAATATACTTTAAAATATATA
>JADGAW010000154.1 GCA_015231815.1 Nitrospinota bacterium | reverse complement strand
TTGTTTCTCCGCCGATGGTCAAACCCTCCTTTCGGGTTCATATGACGGTTTATTAAAACTTTGGGATGCTCTGAGTGGTAAAGAAATCCGTTCTTTCACGGGTCATTCTGGAGTAGTTTCTTCCGTTTGTTTCTCCGCCGATGGTCAAACCCTCCTTTCGGGTTCTGACGATAAAACATTGAAGCTTTGGGATGCTGGGAGTGGTAAGGAAATTGACTGCATTAACCTTGTATGGCAAGTAAACGAAATAGCTATTAACAAAAAACACCCCAATATCTTCGTTACTGCCAACGCAAACGCCACCCTTTCCACCTTCGACCTCTCCAAACTTGCCCTCAAGAGCTTAAAGTAAAAGACCTTTCCTTTGATAAAATGCACGCAAAAAAATTTCGTTGAACGAAAGCCTTCAAAATAAGATGAAATAAATAAACCAGACGAACATTACCGAAAAATGACAAAACTTAAACAGTTCATAGAAGAGAATAACAATAAAAACATTCATATAGCTGGTTTTTCCAGTGCGGAAGGTTCGGCGATTCTCGAATTTCTGATTATGTCTGGCTTTAAGAATCTAACTCTCCACGATTCACAATCCGAAGAAAACCTTTTTACATCATTTCAGGAAACCCATAAGGAACTTGGCACTGATGAGTTAAAAACTAAATATGAAAAACTAAAAAACCTTCCTTACAAAACCTATTTCCAAGAAAATTATTTAGAGGGCATTGAAAATGCCGACCTTATTTTCGTTTCTCAGGCATGGTACAAATATTCCTCAAACGACAAAATGAAGGGGTTACAGGGAAAAATTCCCTTTATAAATATGACCAATCTTTACCTTGAGTTAAGCCCCTGTAAAATCATTGGAATCACAGGAACAAACGGAAAATCAAGTACCGCTAAACTTATAAGCGATATGTATAGTGCATCGAATTTCACATCGTATTTTGCCGGGAACGACCGTCTTAACAGACAAGTGCTTGATAAGCTCCATCTGATGAAAGAAGATGAATATCTCATTCTTGAAATGAGCAACCGCCAACTTATGTCGGTAAGCTCTTCTCCCAACATTGCTGTTTACACCAATCTCACTCCTGATCATTTTGATGACCATGGAAGCATAGAAAACTACTATGCAGTAAAACAAAACCTGATACATTTTCAAAAACCAAATGATCTTGCAATCATTAACCTCGATGATTCCGTAATTCTGGGATTTGCAAAACTTACCCCAGCAAAAAAGCTTTATTATTCTTTGCACCATGACCTCGAGAAAGAAAAAATTGAAGGGGCGTACCTTAAGGACAATATCATATGTCTTAATATCAAGGGAAGGGTTACAGAAATCATCAATAAGGATGAACTCTCATTAAAGGGAAGTCATAACCTCAGTAACGCAATGACAGCTATTCTTGCTTCATACCATGAGGAAATTCCAGTAGCAACAATCGTAGAAACCTTAAAAGCTCATAAAGGACTGAGGTATCGAAACCAATTTGTTAAAACCATCAGGGGAATTCATTACTACAACGACCTCAACAGTACCGTTCCAGAAGCAACTATTGCTGCAATGAGCACCTTTGAGGAAAAAGATATCTTTCTTATTCTCGGGGGTGAGGACAAAGGACTTGATTACTCAAAGCTCGCTCAATATATTGTTGAAAGAGGACGAACGAAAGTAATTCTGCTTCCTGGTACTGGCACCGATAAAATACTTAGAGAGTTGCACAAAGAAAATGCCTCAAAAGAAACCATAATTTTGAAGGAATGTCTTGACGATGCAGTAATCTATGCTGATACATCAGGAAAACCTGAAGATATTGTTCTGCTCTCTCCAGCCTGCGCCTACTTTTTTTCCCGTTATACCCGCTTGGTAACTCATGGTGATGAGTCATGGTTAGACGTAATTTCCCAATAACCAGCCTTACCCAACCAGACTCATGACCACCTAACTGTATTTCTACTTAAAGAAAAATCAACTTTTAAGGGACTTATTGAGCTCAATCACCAACTTGTGAACCGTTGTGGAAGGTGTCCGATCGCAAGGAAGCTTTCCATGGTGGGTTTCAAGAAGTCGTATGGAATTCTTTATTGCGACTTTTTGTCTGTCAAGCAAAACTTCATACATTCCCTCATCATTTTTCTTGTAAGGAAAACCAAGGCGTTCAGTGAGCATTTTCTTGTACTGTGACCTTGACAAAGCCATATCAAAGTAGTCGAAATGAAGAAGATACCAAAGCTCAAAGGCTTCATGTGAGAAAGCTACCTCAACCTTATTTTGGCGGGCAAGTTCAAAAGCACTGTTTACTTTCTGTTTTGTAAAGCTGTCATTATCAAAAACACACCAAACCTGATCAAATCCTTCCCCGGACATCTCTGCGACCTTCTTTAATTTCAGGGTTTCCTCAACGAGACTCAGGGTGTTTCTGCCCGTTCCATGAACCTTAACCTTTAATAGCTGGGAGTTCAGCGGAAATGCTGAAAAATACTCTGGCTCTGTCCTTTTCCCTTCACAAACAACCAGGAACCGCTGGAGAGGCTTTCCTCGCCAGCCTGTTTTCCTCCTTAAATCATTTCTTCGCTTTCTTTTCCAGTGAAGGTCATCGGTTCCCATTACCTCTCCCCAAAGAGTTCCTTAAAATCCCCAAGACTTGGGATGGCACCATATTTCCCCAACATATAATCTTTGGAAAATGATGCGTCATTCCTGACATTCATCTTGTAATCAGATAAGGCAAAAAGATCACTGGCTCCGTATTGGCTTTTTTCCACAAACCAAATCTGATCCCGGCGGTACCGTTCCTTTGTCATTAGGCTTGTGTCATGAGTAGCGATAAGTAACTGAGCATTTCTCGGGTTTGTTTCTTCTGAATGAAAGAGTTCGACAATTTTTCTTGACAACAAAGGGTGAAACCGACTGTCAAATTCGTCAATTATCAATACCCTTCCTTCTTTCAAAGCCTCAAAAAGAAGTCCGCTCAAGAAAAACAGTTTTTTTGTCCCTTGGGATTCGCACTCTTCCAGTTCAAACCCAATTGATGCAACAGGCTTATTTTGTTCATTGTATTTCTTATGCAAGCATACAACCTCGATCATCTTGGCTTTATCTTTTAACAAACGGTTCCTCAACTTTTTCGGCATATCTTTAGGCAGGATCTCATCGCTAGCCTCAACAACCTCATGTTTGATTTCATCAATACCCACATCCGCAACCTTCAAAAGTTCAAGGAGTTTTTTCTTGAAATTATTGTCCTCAAGTTTATCCAAGGTAAAAGAGCCATAGAGATGGTCACTTAAACCTGAGACAATACCCATGGAAGAGGAAAACCATTGAAGTATCTTCTTCGAAGTCTCACCATTGAACTGAGCAACCACAGATAAGAAAAGGACATTCTCACGAGTTTTATCCTCAAGCTTTTTTCCTTCTTTAAATTTGCCACCCACTGCAATAGAGTTCCCAATTCGACCAAAGAGTTCAGCTTCCTTGGTCGTTTCCAAAGAAAACAGCCATTCCTCATGAACTTTCTTCCGGTCAACTTTAAAACCATATCGGTACCTAATTCCTTCATGGAGGAAAATAATCTCAAAAGAGGATGGCTTTTCCTCAGTTTCAGTATTCAGCAAAAAACTGTCCACATCAATTTCTTCATCAACCTGCATTTCCGTGGAAGATGTTCTTACAAAATATCGCATAAAAGACATTGCATTGAAGAGATTACTTTTCCCGCTTGCGTTTGCTCCATAAACCACTGCGCTTTTCAATAATGACAGTTTGTTTGTTGCCGGGAAAGTGTTCCCCCCCCCTAAGTCTTTCAACGCTGTAGCAACCATACTCAAAGTAACAGGTTCCTTAAAGGACAAAAAATTCCCTACAGTGAATTCAATCAGCATGAGTTTTCCCTTTTTTGTGTTTTTAGTTTTGTCATTTGGTTTGAGGATTATATCAATACTTCATATAAAGTCAATATATTTGAGATTTTTTCTCATATTCAAACAAAATAAACAAAAAACTCCTAAAAAATTAGATTATGAGAAACTTTATTCAAATAACCAAACAATTTACATTAATCTCGATATCGAAGGCAGTCTCATCCCACCTTTTTTTCTGCCCAAATCGCAAGCTGTTCCCGGTTGATCTTGGCGTTATGGCGAACATCCACCGGAAATGATGAATAAAAAAGAATATGCTTAATTTCAAAGTTCCGGGAGGAACTGTTGAGAAGTATCCTAAGTTCCTTAACAATTTTTTTCTTCTCCTTTGCTGACATAAACCCCTTTTTGACTGGCTCAATAATCATGACCGGAGTTTGGTTAGGGATTGCTCCAACGCCTACAAGTGCCGAGCGAAAAACATCTGGGTGATTATTAAACAACGCTTCAACCTGAATGGAAAACAAGGTAATTTCAGGGCTTATTTCTACCCGATGATTTTTTCTTCCGACAAACCAAAGTCTTTTTTTGGAATCAAAATAACCTACATCCCCTATTCTATGCCAGACAGTATCACCCTCCTTTATCTTTGCCAGTTGAGTTGAAGCATCTCGATTGTAATACCGGGGAGTTACAACACCACCTTTTACCATAATCTCTCCAATGGTACCTTGCTCAAGGAACTCAACCTCCTTAATCGTTTCAATTGCTTTATCAACAATTTTTATTATTTTTATTTCCACTCCCTTTAAAGGAAACCCAACACAAATACCCTCTCCTTTTTTTGTTTTTTCGAGAGTTTCCCTGCAAACTTCATTACCGGAAATGGAAGAAACAGGCAAGGCTTCTGTACAACCATAAGGAGTATAGGTTTCAGAAGTTTCAGGAAGAATTTCACGAAACTTTTTAAGTAATTCACCCGGTACAGGAGCTCCGGCAATCAAAACCCGTTTTATTGAGTTCAACTTAATTTTTTTGTCATTACAGTAAGGAACAACTCTTCGCCAAATCGCCGGAGAACCAAAGGAGCCGGTAACATTAAACTTCATAAGAGCATTTACAAACTTTTCCGGCTCTACCTGAGCAGGTTTTGATGGATCCATGTCTGGGATAATTACTGTCATACCCATTGCAAAACCAAAAAGAGCAAAGAGAGGAAAAGCAGCCAAATCAATTTCCCCTGCCTCAATCATGTAAGTTTCCTGAATAACCTTAACCTGCTCTCTAAATATAGCGTGGGTATAAACAACCCCTTTGGGAACTCCTGTTGAACCGCTGGTAAAGAGTATTGCTGCCATCTCATCCTCTGTTGTTTCCTCCTCCTTAAAATGAGATTCTCGGCTGATGGTTGGTTGTTTATTAAACCCCTTAATTGTTATGGAAGTTTTAATAGTTTTAAAGGGTTTACGATACATTGCTTTAAAAAGATGAGCAAGAGGAATTCCGATAAAAGCTTCCGGTTCAACCTCTGCAATACAAAGAACCATATTTTTTGTACCCATTCCCGGGTCAATTAAAACCGGAACCGCTCCTAATTTAAAAAGAGCAAATGTTACTGCAATGAAGTCAATCCCCGGCTTTATCATCACAATAGTTTTAGTGCCTTTTTGAATACCTTGCCGTTTAAAATCAAGTGCATATTGATTACAATATGAATCAAGGTCTTTAAAGTTCAATAAAGGCGGATTATTAAAGTCTGTCTTATAGAGAGAAATAATTGCTTTCT
>JADGAW010000153.1 GCA_015231815.1 Nitrospinota bacterium | reverse complement strand
AAAAAGGTTTTGTTTTTGTTTTCTTCCTCATTTGTATGAGCAGCGGAATTGTATCTGCCTCTGGAGAATCCTCACCTGAGAATATGGTTTTAGTTCCATCAGGAGACTTTCTGTACGGATATAAAAAACAAAAAACCACCCTCCCTGCTTTTTACATAGATAAATATGAGGTAAGGAACAAAGAATTTGCAGAATTCCTCAACAGTAAACAGTCAAGAACCGGAATGGGAGAAATGATATTCAATACAAAAAGCAATAACTCATTAATTACAAGAAAGGGAAATATTTTCACAGCAAAAAATCAGATGGAAAATAAACCTGTGGTAAATGTAACATGGTTTAACGCCTACGCTTACTGTAGTTGGTTGGGCAAAAGACTTCCTACAGATGAAGAATGGGAAAAAGCAGCTCGGGGAAAAGATGGGAGAAGATACCCCTGGGGAGAAAATGCACCCTCCTTTTATCTGGCAAACTACGGACAAAACTGGCGAGGATTTAGTAATGGAAAGATTTTAAAAGATGTTTTCAGCATGGAACAGGGAAAATCCCCCTATGGTGCATTTAATATGGCAGGAAATGTTTGGGAATGGGTAAACGGATGGTATGGAAAGGAAAAAAAGTTCCGCATGCTTCGGGGTGGCTCATGGGAAAGTAATGACAAAAGTCTTCTCAGTTGGTTTCATAATTTCAGTACGCCCGAAAATGCCAGCAATAATTATGGATTTCGTTGTGCAGTTGATAAAGGGAAAAAGCCCAAAAAGGCAAAACCAGCAAAAACAAAGAAAGTAACGAAATCAAAAGATAAACGATTTATTGATTATGGCAATGGGACAGTAAAAGATATTAAAACAAAACGAATGTGGACAAAAAGCGATAGTTTCTCAGACCTGGGAAAATGTCTGAATTGGAAAGAGGCTAAAACCTATGTGGAAAATCTTTCAACCGGTGGTTATAAAAACTGGCGTATGCCAACAGTTGAAGAACTATTGGAAATCTACGAAAAACCAAAAAAAAACATCGATCAGGAAGGCGGAGTTGTTCATATAGATGCAATTTTTAATTCAGGCATGACGTATCGACAATGGACCTCTGAGGAGGTCAACGATTGCTGTGCTAAAACAGTTTATTTTTATAACGGTGCAGTTTCTGATGGGAATGTCGGTGTTTGTAGTTTACGAGGTGTAAGAGCCGTAAGAGATACTCAATAAGTCCACCCGGATTTGAAAAACTGAAACATAGAAGGTAGAATCTGGTAATTGACGGGACTAATTTGCTTCTTGGAATTCTTAGTATTTGAAGAAAAATAAGAAGGGCTATGAACATTGGAAAACCAATTTTATTTAGACTCATTTCATATTGGAAAAGACTTTGCGAACTTATAGAATAACTGTGAATTCGTGGCTTATTCAGAAAAGTGAAGTGAGAACAAATTTACCCTGAGAAAAACAAGGAATGAACAACATTCTTTGATATGATAGTGAAAATTCAGGAAATGAGCAATTTCCTTACTTTAAACATACAACAATCACATTGGAGGTCGAAATGAGATGGAACGATAGAAGCATACATAGCATCATATATGTTTTTTGTTTAGCATGTTCACTGGTAATTTTCCCCAATAAAAGTTTTGCAAAAGAATGTGATTTCGAAAAGGTATGGAGCGATTACAAAGCCCTCTGTTCACAACAAAATGAAGGGTTTTTTAGTCAGGAATGGACTATTAAGCATAAGCGATGTGATTACAAAAAAACAGTTATGAACAAAGATTACTTTTTTCTTTTTGGGACAATTGAGAGAAAAGTAGTAATTAGACCCACAATAACAAAAAATGAAGAATACAGGCTGGTCACTCAGGTTACATTGGGAGACCACAACGAATGGTTTTTTAATTCTACTCAGTGGCTCCCCAAAGAACAAGAACGGCTCTCCATCAATAGCAGAAAATGTATGATGAAAATCATCGGAAATACTAATTTCTCAACTGCCGCAAAATAAAGAGTCAAACCACTCATACTTTCAAAAGGTTTACGAGATTTAACCTTCAATTAAGAGCACACAACCCCCTTATATATGGACGAGCAGCAGTTTCACATACATTGCATTTTATGTGGGTCAACAAACATATTTAATTTACCTGATTACACCAAAACCGGACTCCTTCAGTGTCGTGAATGTGGCTTTACCTTTTGTAAAAAAATTCCAACAGAAAAAGAACTGAGAGAAAATTATCGTGGTTATGACCGTAAGAGAAAAATCTCACCCATTACAATAGGTCGTTATCATGAATGGCTTGATATGTTTGAAGGGTATAGAAAAAACAATCGGATTTTAGAAGTTGGATGCGGAAGCGGTCATTTTCTGTATGAAGCAAAAAATAGAGGTTGGGATGTTTTAGGAATTGAATTTGATGAGGATGCTGTCTCCTTATGCAAAGACAAGGGAATCGATGCCTTTCAGGGGACTCTCAGTCAACTAGAGAAAACACAGAATAAATTTGACGTTATTGTATGTGTTGAGGTCATTGAGCATTTAATGAACCTTCAAGCAGATTTTACTAAAATAGGTGAATTAGCGAGAGGTGATGGAGCTTTATTTATAACAACACCAAACTTTAACTCTATTACCAGAGTTGTACTCAAGGAAAATTGGGAGTGCATTGCTTATCCGGAACATTTAAACTACTTTACCCAACGAACATTAACAAATTTTCTTAAGACAAATGGGTTTGGTATTCTTGAAATGACGAGTACGGGAATAAGTCCCACTCGACTGAAACAATTTTTCTTTAAACAAAAAGTCAATCGTCAAACTATATCCCACAGTGACGAGGGTTTACGGTTAAAGACAGAAACAAACTCATTCTTTAAGTATGTGAAAGCTGCTATCAATGGTTTATTAACGCTGATTAAAGGAGGAGATACCATTAAGTGTCTAGCAATAAAAAAGAGTTCGTAAAGAAATCTTTGGTCGTGGCCTTTGACCTCTGCACCCAATAAACATTATCTAATTAAAAAGACCTTTAAGAGGTATTTTTTCCAGAAGTTGTTGTACTTTCGGTGGAGCTACCTTTTTAATGATAGTCTTTTCAATCGGTTCCTGAGTGTTACCGTTGGTAGTATTCTGTCCACCAAGTTTTTTCAAGAGAAATTTTCCAATAGCAAGCAAATCAACATTTCGATTAATGTTTTTATGGGTTCCGGTAATTTGTATAGGAACAGTAAGACCTGTCAAATCATCCTTACCACCCTGCCCTTCAAGACTTCCTACAACTGTCGCATTAATAAGGTAATCAATCTTTTCGGTCGTAAGACTTGTACTCCCCTCTCCTGTTACACGTAGGAGGGGAGACTTCATCTTCAGATCACGGTTTACAACAAAACCTTTGTTAATATTTACACTTCCTGAGAGTTCAGTAAAATCCATTGGCTCAGCAGCATCACCAGATTTAAAATCCATATCCTTAACTCCTTTTGCAACACCAAGAATGCTTCCAACATCACCTTTGGTAATGTTTTTAAATGTGTCAGACACACTTTTCCCCGGTAACGTTACTGCCTCACGTGCCTTTCGAATCATGGCGGCAATATTAAATCCTTTTATTGAACCGTTCAGGAAAATAAAGTCACCTTTTCCACCCAAACTCTTTTTAATCTCGTCAACCTCAAGTCCTGTAAAAGTAAGGTCAGAATTAATATTTGCCGTTCCGTTTAATACATCTGTTTCAGCAAAGGTTTTTAGCACCTGGCCAATATTAATCCCCTTAATACTTGTTGAAACTGCGGTAAAAGGCGTACCTTTTTGACCATTGATACGAATACTGCCATCATAGTTCCCCTTAAAAAATGATGCCTTTATTGGGTTTAAGTTTACGATAGCATCTTTTGCCTGAACTCCTGAAACAATATTGGTAAGGGTAATATTTTGCACCTTAGCACTACCAACCTTTAACATTCCATGTATATTCAGTCCGAAGAGTGCCCCAAGAGGAGAATCTTTTTTTCCTTTATCCGAAGATGATGATGCTCCACCAGACGTCTGACTCGCTTCTTGTGTCTTACTTACAGGAGGCAGGTAACGATCAACATCTATAGTATCAACTTGAAAGTCATAGTTAATTGACGGCTTGGAAAAATTCTTTACTGAAGCATTTCCCCGAACCGTTGTTTGGTCAATCTTTGCCCAGAGATTGTTTAAGGCTACATTTGTTTGTGAAACATCAAAGCTGGTAATAACGCCAAGATGCGTCATGGCATTTGGATCAGCAGTTTGAGGAGCCGGAATTGAAAAAGCCTTCATAAAGGCTTTTGGATTAAAGGCATCAACAGTAACTTTTCCGCTAAAGGCTGGCTTATCAAGAACACCTGTTCCCATTACCTCTCCACTAACCTTTAAATCATTTGCTACCAGCATTAGGTTATTCAGAGATAAACTCTGTTTTGCCTTATTAAATGCTGCATTTGCCTGAAACGTGAGGGCAACGCCTCCACTGGGAATTCCTGCTCCAGCAAGATTGGTTTTCAGTTGAGTTCCCGTCACTTTAATTATTGAAAAATCATCATTTACGTCAACATTTGTTTGAAGGTTCACACTTCCACTTATTTCTGGAGCATTCTTTGCAACAGAAAAGGAGAGATTAAGGTCAGCAGATTTTCCTGGAACAAGAGTACCTGTTTTTAATACGAGATCTTTTACTGAAGCAACAAGCCCTGTTTTACTATCCTTCATGGTCATGTTACTCTCAATATTGGTTCCGGTAAGCTTTGCAAGAGAAAAATCTTCTTTGAGAAAAACCTTTGTTTTCAGAGAAACATTACCATCTAACTCAGGCTTGTTGTTTTCCAATAAAAAGGAAAGAGCAACCTCAACAGGTTCTCCCTCAACAAGTGATTCAATTGCCAAATTTATTTTTTTAACAGAAGCAACCATTCCGGTTGAATTGTCCTGAAAGGTCATATCACTCTGAAGGTTGGTTCCCGTTAATTTTACCGGCTTGTAGTTTTTATCAAAATGTACGTTTGTTGAGAGCTTGACGTTTCCCTTGAGCTTTGGATTGCTACTTTCCAAATCAAAGGAAAGCATTGATTCCAGCGGTTCTCCACTAACAATAGCTCCGGTTTTTACCGTAATATTTTGCAATGATGCTTCAATGCCCGTTGATGCATCTTTCCAGCGGACATTTGAGTTCTCAACAGTTACCCCTTCAATAGTTAAGGAAGCAAGGGGTAACACTGCTGCCTGAGCAGGAGTATCCTTCGCTGGACTATCCTTTGCTGGAGTTTCCTTTTTTTCTTCCTTAACTATCAGGTCTTCCCAGTTTCCAACTCCTTGAGCATTCTTTTGAAGATTAACATTTAATCCATTCACCGTGACTGTTTTAACTTCAACTTTCTTTTCAATAAGCGGCATCAGTTTTACCGCAACACTTGCACTTTCCAGAGCAAGAAACGACTCATTTCCAAAACCTGAAGCGTTACTTAAACTTACTTTTCCGATATTGGCACCGACCCACGGAAAAACCGTAAGTTTAATATCACCATCAATCACAATATCTCTTCCGGTTTGTTTTTTTACCGCTTCGGCAATTTGTTTTTTATAGTTATTTAAATCAATAAGGCTTGGAAGAATTGCTGCGAAAGCTCCCAAAAAGAGAAAAAATATACCG
>JADGAW010000152.1 GCA_015231815.1 Nitrospinota bacterium | reverse complement strand
TATTTCACAAAACACTATTTCGAAATTTATAATGCATCAGGCAAGTAAAATAGTACTCGACCATATTGAAGAAAAGTTAGGCTTGAATGAAGCTTTAATGCCCCGTTTTATGCAAAATATTGGCAATACGGTATCAAATTCAATTCCGTTACTTTTGAAAGAGCTTGAAGCAACCGATAAGGTTAAACAAGGCGAGGTTCTTCTTCTTGCAGGGTTTGGTGTTGGGCTTTCCTGGGGCGGTACCGTCATTAACTGGGAAAAATTGCTTTAATTACATTAGGGAGAAAAAATGACTAAAGAAGAATTTATTGAAGAGTTGGAAACATATCTGGAGCTTGAAGAAGGGGAGCTAAAAGAAGAAACAGAACTGGAAAGCTATCTGGATTCCACAGCCACCATAAATATCATAGCTCTTTTTGATTCAGAGTTTGACATTTCCGTTAAAGCAAGCGCAATTCGTGAATGTACGACAGTTGAAAACCTTTGGTCATTGGCAAATAAGAAATGATGCTCGAAAAAAATTCAATCAGCGGAGTCTCTCTTGCCGGAATTGCCACCTGTATTCCTGAAAATGTTATTGAAAATAGTAGCCTTGTTAACAATAGCTTTGAAGCAAAGGAAATAGAAAAGATATCCAAAATGATCGGGGTAAAACAGCGTCATGTAACGAAGGAGGGTCAGACTATGGCAGATTTATCCGAAAAAGCCGCTTTAGAGCTTCTCTCTTCATTAAACCTAAATCCTGAAGATATTGGTGGCTTAATTGTCGTTACCCAAACTCCTGAGGTTAAAATTCCCGCACAGGCAGCTATTCTACAAAACAACCTTAAGCTTCCGCTTTCGAGTATTTGTTTTGATATTAATCTCGGCTGTTCTGGCTATATTTACGGACTTTTTATTGCTGGAAACCTCAGTAACTCAATACAAAAACCTGTTCTCTTAATTGCCGGAGATACCAGTTCAAAAATATGCGACCCGAAAGATAAGGCAACCGCTTTTCTTTTTGGGGATGCTGGTTCTGCCACAATAATTAACCCCGACCCCCAAGCGAGTTCTTGGGATTTTGTTTTGGGAACCGATGGAAGCGGCTGGGATGCTTTATACATAGCAGGTGGTGGATACAGAGATACGAGCAATCAGGATACTTTCTTTAGAATGAAGGGGGAAAAGGTTTTTGAATTTACTTTGGATATTGTGCCGAAAATGTACAAAACTCTGTACGGCAACAATCTTGAAAAAGCAAGGGAAAATAGCTGGCATTTCTGGCATCAGGCAAATGCCTTTATACTTAACCATTTAATAAAGAAATTAAAACTTCCGACAGAAAGGGTTCCGGTCAGGATGGAACATTACGGCAATACCAGCAGTGGTTCTATACCTTTAACGATCTGTGATGTTTTTGGCAGTGAGATTAACTCCTGTAGTGAAAGAGTAAATCTCTGTGGTTTTGGGATTGGTCTTTCCTGGGGACTTGCAACAATTACATTAAATAACACAAAAATCCTTCCAGTATCATTTTTATGAAAAATAATTTTACAGACTTTTCCGGCAGGCACTATTTTGTTACTGGTGCTTCCTCAGGTATTGGCAAAGAAACAGCTCAACTATTAGCTTCTTTTGGGGCAAAAGTTACCCTTACCGGAAGAAATGAAGAAAAACTTCAGAAGGTAAAAGAAAACCTTAGGGGTAAAAATCATGCATATTACGTTAAAGATTTATCTGAACCGGCTGATGACATCCCACAATGGCTTAAAAGCATAACAAAAGAGGAGGGAGGGTTTGACGGACTTGTTCACTGTGCAGGTTTTAACCGAATACGCACGTTGGTTTCCGTCAAGCAAAATAGTCTTGAAGAAATGATGCAGGTACATTTTTATTCTGCTTCTATGCTGGTAAAAGCCTTTTCTTCTTCTTCAAACAATACAGGAAACAATAACAGTATTGTTCTTGCTGGTTCAGCTGCTGCCTTAATGGGCTCTAAGGGTCAGACAGCCTATGCTTCGGCTAAAGGTGCTCTTATTTCGGCATCAAGAGTTTGGGCGATGGAGCTTGCTCCCAAAAAAATCAGGGTTAATGTTGCTTCCTTTGGTTTTATCGAAACAGAAATGATCGATGATTTTAAAAATACCTATCCGGAAGAAACCGTAAAAGCAATAGAAAAAAGACATCCCCTCGGTTTTGGAAATGTTCATGATGCTGCAAACGTAATCGTCTTTCTTCTTTCAGAAGCTTCCTCTTTCGTTACGGGACAAAATATCGTTGCTGACGGTGGACTTACCATTAATGACCTGTAAGTAAAAACTCACTATGTTTATTCATTCCTTTCATGATATTCCCTTAAAAAGCGAGGTTTTTTTATACGGAACGGGTCAGTTTGGAATGCACATTAAACGCAAAATAGTAAAAGAAAGAAACGATATTGTTCTGAAAGGGTTTCTTGATAGCTTTAATGATGGTGGTTTTGATGAATTAACGGTTACAAAGATTGACAACCATACCAACACAAAAGCTTTGATACTCGTTACTTCACTCTATTGGCAAGAAATTATATACACCCTCAAAGAAAGAGGTTTTGAAAACTATAACGTTGTAAGCATGAGCATACTGGATGGGAGCAGTGAAATTACTTTATTGAGTAACTTCGAGTATATGCATTACATTCCTTACCGTTCTGCTTCCCATTCCTACCTGATTGATAAAAAAAGTCACAATGTAAAGGTTTGTGAGTTGGGTCTTCCCATACCACCACAAGAGCTATGGGCTAACTATGGAAGTAGCGTTGAACAGTACCTTGAAGGAGGGAAATATCATGTACATTTAATGTTTGAGGCTCTGAAGAAAAACACCATAGAAGTTAAGGAAGGGAGCAAAATTCTTGACTTTAGTTGTGCTGCGGGGAGAATGACACGGTGGCTAAAGCCTCTCTTAAACAGTTCAGAAATATGGGGTAGCGATATTAGTGCTGAACATATTACGTGGTGTAAAAACTATTTATCGCCTCCTTTTCATTTTTTAACGAATACTACAATACCTCATCTCCCTTTTGAAGATAGGTATTTTGACTTTATTTATGCAGGTTCGGTCTTTACTCATATTGACGACCTAGCAGATGCATGGTTGCTGGAACTGTCCAGAGTATTAAACAAAAATGGTATCGCCTATCTGACCATTCATGATAAAGAAACAATTAAAGAACTTAAGGGGAGTAAAAAAGGCTCTTCTCTTTCTATGGGGATAAGAAAAAATCAGGACTTTCAGAACTATAGTAAAAAAGAATTTGAAATGTTTACTGTTGGAAGGTCAATAAATTCACAGGTTTTTTATGATGTAAACTATTTTGTAAAAATGATTGAAGTTTTTTTTAAGGTTGTAGATGTTGTCATTGGCGGGTATGGTTACCAAACGGCTGTAATATTTCAAAAAAAGGCATGATAGATATTTCAATAATTGGAACTGGTGGGTTGGCAAAAGAAATCATCGACCATATTGAGCATATCAATAATGTTGAAGAACGGTTTACTATCGTAAATTTTTTTGTTGAACCAGCATATTATAAGCAGGACTCATTTATGGGACTTCCTGTATATAAGCTTGAGAAGGAAGGTGAAAAAAATCTTTCTAAGAATATTGTGTGTGCTGTCGGAGATGGTAAACGAAGACTCGAAATGAGCATTGAACTGGAAAAAAAGGGGTTTCATTTTCCGCAAGTTGTTCACCCTTCTGCAATTGTAGGGAAAAAAGTAACAATACATGAAGGGGTTATTATCGGACCCTATGTTTCAATAACTGGCGATGCAATTATTGGAAAACATGTCATTATTGTTGGTTTTTGTGGCATTGGTCATGACACTTCAATAGGTGACGGTTCGATTCTCGCAACACATATTGGTATTGGCGGTGGATGTAAAATTGGCAGGGGAACCTCTTGGGGAAACAATTCTTCAATATTACCGGATAAAACTGTTGGAGATTTTGCCCGAATTGGTGCTGGTTCCGTTTGTTTGAGAAATATTAAGGAAAACAAATCGGTCTTTGGAAACCCGGCACAAGAAATGAATTAATTTCCTATAACCTTATCAAGTAATAAACATGAAAATATTGTTTGTGTATGATTATTCGAGATTACTGGGAGCGATACCCTTTGGTCTTTGCTCTCTTATAAGGATGGTTAAAGATAATGGACATGTTGTTGACCTCTCTTTGCCGGATGAAATAAGCATTTCAAAAAGCTTAAAGGAATTTTGTCCTGAGATTGTGGCTTTTAGTGTTACATCGGGTGAGCACACTCTTTACTTGGATTGTATTCAAAGTATTGCTCGGTTATATCCCCATAAAGAAAACCGACCTTACATTATTATGGGGGGGATGTATCCGATAATTTTCAGTGAGATAATTGAAAATAACGAGAACATTGATGCCATATGTATTGGAGAAGGTGAAGAAAAGTTCATTGAACTACTTGAGAAGTTTGAGTCGGGAAAAAATTATTCCCTCACGGAAAATTTCTGGTTTAGGCAGGGTAAAGAAATCGTTAAAAATGCTATTGTATCTACACCTCTTGATATAAATAAACTTCCTATTCCAGATAGAGATCTATTCTTCTCAAAATCTGAGCCGATGAGAAATGCTCTTCAGAAAACATTTCTCTTTTCTCGTGGATGCCTTTATAGTTGCACGTTTTGTCATAATGTCTATATGAAGAAGGTTTATAAAAAAGGGTTTTACCGTAATCTAACACCAGAAAAGGCGGTACAGGAAATTACCGATACTGTTCGTAAATATAAGACCCGAGTTCTTTATTTTTATGATGATAACTTTCACTATGGAATTGAGTGGCTTGAGTCATTTAAAACCCTTTATAAAAAAGAGGTTAATTTGCCTTTTAGTTGTCATTTAAGGCTCGATAAGTTCTTAACAAGAGATGCTGTAAGTCTTTTAAAGGAAGCTGGGTGTTATAAAGTTCTCTCTGGTATTGAAGCAGGTAACCAAACAATAAGAAGAAAAACGCTGAAACGACATGAAACAAATGATGTTCTTCTGGAAAAGATGCAACTCTTAAAGGATTTTAATATCTATTCTTTGGCAACTAATATTTTTGGTATTCCCAATACCACCTTTGAAAATGATCTGGAAACTCTTGATTTCAATCTCTCCTTAAAGCCTGACTATGCATTAAGCGGTCAATTTATGCCTTTACCAAAGTTAAAACTAACAGAGGATGCTTATGAGCAAGGTTTGTTATCTGAATCTACAGATACCAATGAATTTAATATTATGTCGGAATATTCCCCTCTCAACATCAATTACAAAAAAGAACTCTATCGTTTAACGAACCTCTCCAGTATTATTATTAAGTTTCCTTTCTTACGGCCCTTGTTACCCTTTTTACTTTCTCTTCCTCTCGATAAGCTTTATTTTGTTGCCAATAAATATTTTCGCTTTCTTAGTGAATATTTATCTCTCCCACGAGGAACTATCCAAGCAAAAGATTTCCTAAAAATATTTTCTCACTTGATTTTTAAAGGGTTCACGGGGTATAGAAAAAGTTAAGGAAAATTATTACCGGATTAACGAACGACATCCTTAATAATGTTTGAAATTACCTCAACACTTTCTGGTTTTAATGAGCCATATATCGGTAAACAGAGGGTTTCATTCGCTAACTTTTCT
>JADGAW010000151.1 GCA_015231815.1 Nitrospinota bacterium | reverse complement strand
TTACTTGCTTAATTAAAAAACCATAAATTACTGGAGAGATTATGAACTATGATGTTGTTGGAATTGGAAATGCCCTTGTTGATATTCAAACACAGGTAACAGATGAACAACTTGCTGAATTTAATTTTCCTAAGGGAGGAATGACCCTTTCTGGTCCTGCAGAACAGGAGGAAGTTCTCAAAAAGCTTAAGGAGCATTCAGTCAGTATTTGCTCCGGTGGTTCTGCCGCTAACACCATTCACGGAATTGGAGCACTTGGAGGAAGGTCTTATTATTTTGGAAGAGTTGCAAATGATGAATATGGCATTCATTACAGTCAGGACATGACCGACTGCAATGTTGGGTTTTCTGGTCCTGATGCCGATGATAACGGAACGGGAACTTCAGTTGTTCTCATAACTCCTGATGCCCAACGGACCATGATAACCAACCTCGGAATATCAACAGCACTTCATCCGGAGAATGTTGATGAAACAATTATTGACGGTTCTAAGGTTGTTTATATTGAAGGTTATTTATGGACTGGTGATGAAACCAGAAGTGCCGGAAGAAAAGTTGCCGAACTTGCCAAAAAGCATAACATTCAAGTATCTTTTACCTTAAGTGATGTTTTTGTTGTTAACTCATTTCATCAAGAAATTGTTGATTTCATTACCTCTCATGTAAATATTCTTTTTTGCAATGAGGTGGAAGGACTTGCCTTAGCGCAAACAGACAACCCGGAAGAAGCATTTCATAAAATTCACGAAATGTGCAACACCCTTTTCTTCACCAGAGGAAAAGATGGTGTTTGGGCATCTGACAAAAAGGGAACAAAAATTCATGTAAAGGGGTATGAGGTAAATGCAATCGATACAACAGGAGCCGGTGATCTTTTTGCCGCTGGTGCATTAACTGGCATAGTCAACAACAAAAACCTTGAGGAATGCTCTATTATTGGAAATTATTGTGCAGCTCAGGTGGTAACACATCTTGGAGCGCGATTACCGTCTCATTCTCATACTGATATTGATAAAATCATCAAGGAATTTCAAGAGAAAGAGTGAAGAGTTAAAAAGTGAAAGAGTTAATAATGAAGATAAACCAAGTAGATATCGTTCATTTTTCTGACATCCTTTGTGTCTGGGCCTACATAGCACAAAGGCGTATGGATGAATTAAAGGAAAATTTCGGAGAGCAGATTACCATTGATTACCATTTTGCTTCCATCTTTGGTTATTCAAAAAGAAAAATCGAAACAAACTGGAAAGGAAAAGGTCTGTATGATGGATACAGCAATCATGTTAAAGAGGTAGTAAAAAACTTCCCCCATGTTTCTGTTCACCCGGATATTTGGACAAAAAACATTCCAGAATCATCCGCTAGTTGCCACCTTTTTCTTTGTTCTATCCGACTTCTTATTCAAAAGGGGATTATTAAAGAGAAAGAGGTGTATGAGATCGCTGCCTGGAAACTCCGGGAATTATTTTTTAAGGATTTGGTTGATGTTTCCCAAAGAAAAGAGCACATAAAACTTGCTGAGGAGTTAAAACTTCCGGTAGATAAAGTTCTGGAACAAATTGATTCAGGAGAAGCCCATGCTGAGTATTGCTATGACCTTGAGCTTGCAAAAACCTATGATGTTAAGGTAAGCCCTTCCCTTATTTTCAACGAAGGACGACAGAAGATTAACGGAAATGTTGGTTACCTTGTTATAGAGGCAAACATCAAAGAATTACTAAAAGGAGAAAAAAAGCAGGCAAGCTGGTGCTAGAGTTATAAGGTGTTTGTCTTTCTTACATGGAGTCAAGAACGTCTTTTCTTCTTTTCTTATATTCCCCATATGAAATCACCCCGCCCTCAAGTTCCTTTTCTAACATCATAAGAGTATTAAGTAATATTCTTCTGCTGGTTTCCGGGTTTTCCAAAAGAGCTCGTCGAACAATATAGTCATTTACCACATCATCTTTTTTGGTAAGCCTTTTATTTTTAACAGGAAGAATAATCCAATTTCTATTTCCAGCTCTTGGCATCTGCTCTCTTGTTGCATGAAACCACTGTCCTTTTTGCAGAACAAGCCTGAAATTTTCATCTTCATTTGTCCATGGAGCAATCCAGTCTGTAATATTCTTTTGGCTCTTAATATAGGGGTTGCCTTTTATATGACTAAATCTCCAATGCATACCGTTCCCGAGGACAAATACTTCTCCTGAGGTTCTTCCCTGAGTTCCTATAACAGCAAAAACAATTTTTTCTTCAGGTGCCAAGTCCTGAAGTTTTTTTCGAAACTGAGGAGCAACTTTTAGTATGGTATCTTTATTAAAGACACTTTCAGCAACATTATTAGATGAAAGATCAAAAAAAGATTCCTCAGGTACATATTTCAGGGAAAGCATAATTGCATCCATCTGTTTTTGAGAAATTCTCAGGGGTTGATTTAATGCAAGTTTGAATATAAATTTATCGTTTTTATCAATGAACTTACTGAAAACATAATTCACCTCTTCTTCATAATAGTTCTTTACGGTAGGTTTTTCACTACAGGATTGCGTTAAAACCATTAAAAACAGTGAAACAAATAATACCTTTAGAGAGCGCATAACAATTGGTTTGATTAAGATGAGAAGAGTTAATGAGTGTCAAGCCAGGCAAAGATTTCTTCAGAATGCTCCTTTACTTTTGGCTTTTTAAATATATGGACAATTATTCCTTTCTCGTTGATAAGAAAGGTCGTACGAACAATACCCATGACTTTTTTACCGTACATATTTTTTTCACGATAAATTCCGTAAAGGTTTGCAACGGTTTTATCAATATCACACAGGAGGTTAAAACCTTCTTTCGCAGAGGGAAGTGAATGTTTTTCAATAAATTTCTGATGTTTTTTTTCATCATCAAAGCTTAGTCCTAAAACAACTATTCCCTTTTTCTGTAGTTCTTGAATGTGGTCTCTCAGATTGCATGCCTGATTTGTACACCCGGGGGTTAAATCTCTGGGATAAAAATATAAAACGACTTTTTTACCGTTAAAGTCAGACAATGAAACATCATTTCCAAAACTGTCTTTCAAGGTAAAATCAGGTGCTTTTTGATTAATTTCAATGGTCGTCATAGAATTTTCATTAAATTATTGGGTCAGCTATTTTAATACTTTTAAATGTGCTCTGCTTTTATTCTTCGCAGTTTTTTCATCTTTTTCAACAGGTTCTGCTTTTTTATTCTCAATAACCATCAGTTTAGGTTTCTTTTTTGGTGCTGATGGTGGGAAAGCTTGTTTATCTCCTTCATCTGTTTTTTCTTCGGCGTTTAGCTGAGGACTGTTTTTCTCCACTTTTTTCCTGATTTCCAGAGGCATTTCATCCTGCCAGAAATATAGTTTATTGTATTCCTTCTGAATTACGCCCCATATTGCATCATAGGGAATACGACACTTTCTCGGAACACCGCCAAAAAGCAGAACTGATTCAATACAATCATCCTGAAAGTCTGGTTTATTCCTGAAATGCAAGCTGAAAATAAGCCTTAAATCTACATTCTTCTTATGGTTTTGCGGAACAATTACTCCTTCATGGGTTGCATTAACGCAAAGAAAGATGTCGCTGTCAATAATAAATTCCTTTAAAATATCAACTTTTTGCTGATGCTGCAAATTCATAGGTAAGATGATTTATGTAGTTATAAAAAGCACTACCTATTATATAATGTCCGGCTTAGTTTATGATTAACCTGAAACATATTAATTAATTCCCTCTGAAGTGAAAGCAGACAGCATAAAAAAAATCTACGGTACTTATAGTGGGATTTACGATATTATCTTCAAGCAATTCTTTTTTCCCCGCCAAAAACATGCAATTCAAAACATAAACATTGCAGAGAACGAAACTGTTCTTGATGTTGGAGTTGGAACGGGGTACATTCTGAACCACTACCCCAAAAATGCTAAAGTTGTAGGCATTGACCTTACCTACGGCATGTTAAAAGAAGCCCAAAAAAGAAAAAAAAACTATAAACTCGACAACATTAATCTTTTGGAGATGAACGCTGAACATATGGCTTTTGCTGATGATTCCTTCAATCATGTTGTTGGAGCCTTTGTTATTAGTGTTGTTCCTGATCCGGTAAAAGTTTTAATGGAGATGAAAAGAGTTTGTAAACGAGACGGAAACATTGTTCTTGTTAACCACTTTAAGAGTCAACATCCGGTTATAGGGAAAATTGAAAAAATGATTAACCCGTTTTGTTGTAAGATTGGCTGGAAATCGGACCTTGTACTTGAGCATCTTGTAAAGGAAGCAGACCTCAAGATTGTTGAAAAATACACATGGAAGAAGATTGACCTTTGGAACATTGTTCTTGCAGAAAACAACAAGCCCTTCTAGAGCCCTGCATCACAATAGTCGCATCCCCTGAAACATACGACGATAAAAAGAGCATTAACAATATAGTTCTGACAACAGGAGTATCTTCTAAAGATGAGCGTTGATGATTGGGTTGTGAAAGAATAAAAAGGAGGTGAGATATTACATCTTGTACATTCTAACCATTTCCATTGGATCAATAACGTCTGTAACACGAACTCCAAAACGTTCATTAACAACAACAACCTCTCCCCTTGCTGTCAATAGTCCGTTAATGAGAATTTCCATTGGTTCACCAACGAGTTTTGATAGTTCAACAACAGAGCCTTCGTCAAGTTTGAGAATTTCATGTACTGGCAGTTCAGTTCTTCCGAGCTCAGCAGAAACTTCAAGGGGTATATCCAGGATATGATCCATCTCCCTGGTAATAAACGCCTTGACATCTTCCTCGTTGATTTCCTTAGGATTTTTTGCCAGAAGCTCTTCTTCTGTTAGAGGCTTTTTTTCTCTTTCTGCCATTGTTTAATATTTAAATAATTTGAGTGTCAAAAAAACAACTCTCTGAATAGAGCATTTTGCGTACCAATATTAATTATTGGTTTTAGTAGGTCAGTTCAACTTGAGCTTCTTTTTTCTTTCTTATTTTCCTGACTGTTTCTTCGGAAATTTCAAACAGTTCTTCAATATCTATAACAAGAGTAACACAACCATCTCCCATAATTGTTGCACCAGACAAGCCTTTTGCGTCGAGATACTCACCAAATGACTTCAAAACTATCTCTTCCTGTCCAAGTACCGAATCAACAATAACGCCAAGTCGCAGTTCTGCCATTCCAATAACAATAATATAAATACTCCCCTCTTCAATGGTGCTGGAGTCATGTTTTTTTCTTTTCTCTCTTTTGGAAACGACATTTTTGAAGGTTTCATCTCTGTCTTTAATCAGGTTTTTCAGGTCAAAAACATCGGATAAACGAATAATGGGAAGTACACTCCCCCGGTAATTTATGACCTCATTTTGATCAACGGTTTTAACTTCACTCTCCGGAATAATCAGCGTTTGTAGAACTGAAGCAAGTGGAATTCCATAAATTTCATCCTGTACAATTACCATGAGAGTTTGAATAATTGCTACCGTCAGAGGCAGAGTAATTGTAATGGTACTTCCCTTTCCAAACTGAGAGTCAATCTCTATTAAGCCGTTGAGTTTTGAGATATTTGTTTTTACTACATCCATGCCAACACCACGACCGGAAACATCTGTTACTTTTTCTGCAGTACTAAAGCCGGGTCTGAAAATGAAATTTAATATTTCTTTCTCTGTCATGTCATTTACTTCATGCTCTGTTGCCAACTCTTTTTCTATAACTTTTT
>JADGAW010000150.1 GCA_015231815.1 Nitrospinota bacterium | reverse complement strand
GGTGCCTCAAAGCCGTTTCTGAGAATGAGTTCAAACCTTCCCCCATCAATGATCAGATTCTATCTCTATTTTTCAGACAATGAATTAACCATACTATTTTATTTTTCGATTAAAATATATGGGTAAAATCCAACGCTTACCGTAAGAATAATGCTCATAAAAGTTTCCTTATCCAAACTAAAACCCGGTGTTTTCATTGAAGAGGACAAACTTAAACCTTACGCAAATATTTTCCCAAATTACGCATTTAAAATAGAAAGTGAAACACAGATTAATCAACTAAAAACTTTGGGATTTAATGAAATTCATATCAATGTACATAAAGGGCTTGATGTAGCATCCGGGGAGGATGCAAAGCAATTTATCGGATTCCCGATAGATGTGCTTCTTATCAATGAAAAACTGTCATTTGACCTTTTAATTAAAGAAGAGAAGGGATATGTAACCTATCTTAGAAAAGGACAGGATTTTAACGATGAAGTTTATTATTTTCTCAGCAACGAATATCACCATGACAGAGTTTACGTTAGGGCAAAGGAAAAGGAAATTTTTCATCGATATGCTGAACGATACAAAAAAGAGAGGGCACTTTCTGAAAAAGGGTTAGCGGTAGGTTTTGAAACAAAGGAAAAGGTACAGAAATATCAAGACTATCTCAACAACTACATTCCCGTCAACAAGGATTTATTTGAATTTGGTACTAAAAGTCTCTTTGACCTCTACACGGAAAAAGAACTCGATATTGTGAAAGTTGTTTCAATAAATGAAAAAATCCCGGAAAATGAACTATTTTCAACATCTGTCAAAGGCAATAAAGAAAACAATAATCTTCTTATTCATAAAAAAGATGTAGAACAGTATAAAGCCTTTATACGAAATTTATTGGATAGCAAAAGTGACTTATCAGAACAAAAAGAAAAGATTAAAATCACCGTAATGAAAGAAAACTCCAAGCTGGTAACAAAGGAACTCATGGAAAATCCAAGAAGTGGTGAAGCCTTGGCAGAAACTAAGAATCTCGTCTCTGATATGGTAGCGACAATTATCGAGCACCCAACCTCCTTTCATGGATTAATGAAACTGGAGACCTATGATTACTACACCTACCTTCACTCAGTAAATGTATGCACCCTTTCTGTTGGGCTTGGGATGATTTTAGGTCTCAACAAAAAGGAATTAGAGGTATTAGCCATAGGAGCATTAATGCACGATGTGGGAAAGAGTGTTGTACCTTCTGAGTTAATAAATAAACCGGGAAAGTTAACCGATGAGGAGTTTAATTTGATTAAAAAACATGTGGACTTGGGATATCAAGCATTAAAGTACAACCTTGACATTCCAAAAGAATCATTTTATTCTCTGATGCAGCACCATGAAAAAATGGATGGCTCAGGCTATCCCAAAAGACTCTCCGGTAACCAGATTCATCTTTACGGAAGAATTTTATCAATTGTTGACATTTATGATGCCCTAACAACTGAGCGTTCATATAAAAAAGCCTTCAGACCTTTTGACGCAGTAACAATACTTAAAAAGAACCCTGAAGCATTTGATCAAAAAGTTTTTAAGGAATTTGTGTTAATGTTAGGTAAACAGATGTTACATGAATAAGTGTTACAAACATAATAAGGAAATAACATGTTAATCTGGTCAGAAGAATATGCTATACATGAGCCCTCAATTGATGAACTTCATAAGAAGTTATTTGACCTCACCAACAAATTAACAAAAGCAATAGAAGAAGGTGACAACGTATTTATTGCTGATTTATTTGACACCCTTGAAATGTACACTTTATATCATTTTTCAGGTGAGGAACATGTCATGAATATATCTAACTACCCTCTATTAAATGAGCATGAAGCTCTTCATCAGGAACTTACAAAACAGTTCCATGACTTTAAGGATAAATATTCCCATAAGAATATAGAAGATTTTAGTACAATCAAAGCTTTTCTGGAAAGTTGGCTGAGAAACCACATCTTAAAGGAAGATTTAAAGTTTGGTAAATACCTGAAAGAAAATAAGTTAAACAAAAATTAGCTTCTGAAAAAACAGATTAAAGCAAATTATTTCTTATTTTCCTCAAGAAGAAGTTTATAGCAGATACTATCGAGAAGAGCTGACCACGCAGCATTGATAATATTTTCAGAAACGCCAACGGTTCCCCAGGAGTTTTCTCCATCGCTTGATTCAATTAAAACCCTCGTCTTTGCTTCCGTACCTACGGTTTCGTCAAGAATTCTAACCTTAAAATCCACAAGCTTTACTTCTTTAAGACAGGGATAAAAATGTTCAAGAGCCTTTCTTAAGGCATTATCAAGGGCATTTACCGGACCGTTTCCCTCTGCAGCAGTATGAACAACATTACCATCAGGTGTTTCAAGTTTTATTACTGCTTCTGTTATGGTTTCATCATTAACCAAAACGTTTACCTGTAAGCGGTTAATAAAAAAATGCTCAGGAGATTTTCCCATAACTTTTAACATGAGGAGCTTAAATGAAGCCTCAGCCCCCTCATAAACAAAGCCTGCATTCTCCAGTTCCTTTAAATCCTGAAGAATATTGATAATTTTAGGGTCTTTTGAATTAATATCAATACCAAACTGTTCAGCCTTATATTCAATATTCGACCTGCCAGAGAGGTCAGACACTAAAACCCTTTGACTATTTCCAACCAGTTCGGGTTCAATATGCTCGTAGGTTTTTTTGTTCTTAAGGATTGCGTTGACATGAATGCCACCTTTATGAGCAAAGGCTGATTTCCCTACATAAGGACGATAGTTCATAGCCTTCAGGTTGGCAATTTCCGTAACAAAATTAGAAAGTTGCGTTAATTTATCGATTTTTATTCTTTCTCTAAGTTCTTCATATCCCATTTTGAACAATAAGGCAGGAATTATTGAACAGAGGTTAGCATTTCCACACCTTTCACCGTAGCCGTTAATAGTACCTTGAACCTGTATGGCTCCCTGTTTAATTGCTATCAGGGAATTAGCAACTGCCAATTCTGAATCGTTGTGGGTATGAATACCAAAAGGAACACCCGTACTGTCTTTCACCTCTTCGATGATTTCAGAAACTTCGTTTGGCAAGGTTCCACCATTGGTATCACAAAGAACGAGCACTTCTGCTCCACCCTTTTCTGCTGCCTGCAAAACTTTTATTGCGTAATCCGGGTTATGCTTATAGCCATCAAAGAAATGTTCTGCGTCATAAAAAACAGGTTTTCCCTGACCTCTTAGATAGGAGATGGAGTCTTCAACAATTTCGAGATTTTCTTCAAGAGATATTTTCAATGCATCGGTAACATGCAAGTCCCACGTTTTACCAAAAACAGTAAAAGCATCAGGGTTTCCATCAACCAGCATCTTGAGGTTAACGTCTTTATCGGCATCAACTCCTGCTCTTCTGGTACTGCCAAAAGCAGTGATTTTTGCGTGCTTTAGGTTAAGTTTTTTTACCTTTTCAAAATATCCGGCATCCTTAGGATTGGAACCCGGCCAGCCGCCTTCTATATAATCTATACCAAAACTATCCAGTTCTTCGGTAATTAACAGCTTATCTTCAAGAGAAAAGGCAATTTCCTCAGCCTGAGTTCCATCCCTTAAGGTAGAATCATAGAGTTGTATTTTTTTTCCCATCACAAACTTCTTTCTTCTTTACACTTCACCTATTACGATTTTCCAAGCTCAAAACAGTCATGTAAAACCTGCATTGCTCTATCAGTATCGTTTTTATTCACTACGATGGAAATTTTAATTTCAGAGGTAGATATCATCTGAATATTAATACCACTTTTTCCTAATTCCTTAAACATTTTGGACGCAATTCCTGAGTGACTTCTCATTCCTGCACCAACAACAGAAACTTTGGAGATATTGCTGTCAATTGAATATTCAGCGTCTATTGAAGTGGAGATTTCCTGTAGCGTTGGTTTTATGCTATCAACATCTGCTGCATCAATGGTAAACGATAAATCAGTAAGTCCGTCACTTCCAACGTTCTGAATAATCATATCCACCACGATATTTTTATCTGCAATGGACGAGAAAATTGTTGCGGCAATACCAGGTTTATCCTTAACATCAATAAACTTTACTTTAGCCTGTTCCTTTAAACAGGAAAGACCAGAAACGACAATATCTTCCATACTACTATCCTCCTTCGTTACAAGGGTTCCGCCACCTTCCTTAAATGTTGACTTCACAAGGATGGGAACATTATATTTTAGTCCAAATTCCACCGACCGAGAATGAAGCACCTTAGCTCCAAGGGACGCAAGTTCAAGCATTTCCTCGTAGGATATTCTGTCAATTCTGCGAGCTTCCTTTATTATTCTGGGGTCAGCAGTATAAACACCGTCAACATCGGTATATATTTCACAAATAGATGCTTTCATCGCTGCTGCAATAGCGACAGCACTGGTATCAGAGCCTCCCCGACCCAGAGTTGTTACGTTACCGGTCTCATCAATACCCTGAAAACCAGCAGCGACAACAACTTTTCCTGCATCCAGGTATTTTTGAATGACATCGCTGTTAATTTCCTTAATTTTTGCTTTGGTATATGAGGAATCAGTTAATATTCCCATCTGCCTTCCTGTTAAAGAAATAGCCGGATAGCCTTGATTCTCAAGGCAAATAGCAAGTAGGGCGATAGTAACCATTTCACCGGTGCATAATAGCCTGTCCATTTCCCTTTGATTCGGAGTAGGAGTAATGCTATGTGCTAAACCAACTAACCTGTTTGTTTCTCCGGACATTGCAGAAAGAATTACAATAACATCCTTACCGTTCTTACGTAATTCTATTATCTTGTCTGCAACATGCATAATTTTTTGCACGTCACCAACAGAAGTTCCACCATATTTCTGTACAACTAAACTTTTCATAGTTTCTGGTAATTTAAGAGGTTTTTAACTGTTCTTATTTTTTTCGTCTAAATCCTTTAACGCTTGATTTTCATACTTTAAATCTTCTAATTCAGATTTTGCTTTCTCTACCCTCTCATCTTCTACATTTATTGGAGAATCATAACGATAAAAACGTTTTTTGATTTTCGAAACGTTGAGGTCGCTTAAAAGCAAAACTTTTTCTTTTCTGAGTTTCGCCAGCCTTTCATTTTCTTTATTTAATATCTCGTCTATTTCTCTTATTTTTTCCTTTAGATCCGGGTCGTCGTCATTTAACTTTTTCAATAATTTTTTTCGTTCAAATTCAAGCTTTTCTATATCACGTTCAAGTCTGAATATTTTAAGATTATAGGAACCCTTAACAGTAAACTTAAAAAAGTAGGTCATGTAAACAGCTAATCCAACTCCACCAAGACCAAATATCTTATAGGCTAAGATAGGATCATTAAACCAGGTTATCGCACCAGCAAGCATAAAAACAGCAACAAAAGTAGAGAACTTTATAAAAAATGGGTTATTTTTAAATGATGTACCGAACTTTACAAAAACATAATATGCAAGGTAAATTAACCCCATTCCCATGAGGATAAAAAGAAGCAACAAAAGAACGAGAGGAGGGAGCATCTTAGAGGTTTATTTGAGAATTTTAAAATGCGTAATTTTAGCATAGAGAAGGTTTATTTTTAGCATTAACACCCATAAAAGCAGGTTTAAGATGTATAATTTTATGCTTACATATCTCACTCTATTTTTATTATGCAAAGCGGTACTTTAACTAAACCTTTTTTAAAACTCAGAAAAGATAATT